>NZ_JBYQFJ010000014.1:0-103150 GCF_057836705.1 Virgibacillus carmonensis
AACCGATGATCGGAACCATTTTTAAGTTATTTTTGGCTAGTTATGTCCCAGCCTCATCTCTTTTGTTCATTCACTTATTTTAATGCCTACATTTCCAAATTGATTCCCTTCTTTAAGATAATAAAATGCTTCTTTCGCGTGATTCAGTTCAAATGTTGTATCTACTATCGAATCAAGTTTGTGATTTTCAACAAACCGAAGCATATTTCGGAGCTCTTCCCTACTACCCATTGTTGTACCGAGAAGCTGATATTGGCCATAGAAAAATTCACGTAGATTTAACTCAACTGTATCTTCCGTCGTGGCACCGAATACTACTATGCGTCCGCCCTTTTTCAATACCTGTAATGAACGATTAAATGTGGCTCGACCGACGCTTTCAATTACTAAGTCTACTGTTTCATTTGCTAGTTCCGCTGGCCAATCACTCGTTGCATCAAGCGCGATATCTGCACCTATAGCAATGGCTTTTGCTCGTTTTTCTTCACTGCGCGATGTCACAATCACCTTTGCTCCAACACTTTTTGCAAACATAATAAGATATGTCGCAACACCACTTCCTGCTCCTGGAATAAATACTGTATCGCCTTCTTTTAATTCTCCTTTTGTAAATAAAGCGCGGTACCCTGTTAGAGCGGACAAAGCAAGAACGCCAGCCTGGTCCCAAGTCAAATGGGCTGGCTTTTTCTCCACCTGCTCAGCTGAAATAGCAATCTTTTCAGCAAACGTACCATGATTAGGCATGCCTAAAATATCAAATTCTTTTGGAGGTGCATCACTTTTTTCATTCCAGCGGAGAGAAGGATTAATAATCACTTCATCTCCTACTGAAAAATCGGTAACATGCTCCCCTATCTTCTCAATTACACCTGCTCCATCAGATCCTAAAATAAGCGTTTCTTCTTCTTTCCCTCGTCGTTTAGGGATCCCGACATCCCGGCGGTTTAATCCTGCCGTACGAATGCTTACAAGTACCTCATCATCATTCAAGTTAGGTTCAGCAATATTCTTTACTTCCAAGTTCCCATTTTCGTGTACAAATGCTTTCAACACAATCATCCTTTCTGAAAATATCCACTAAAATGTTCAAGCTGTTGCTTATCTGTAATATCGTTTGAAAATAAAGGAATATAGAATAATTCCTGCTTCGTAAACGTTTCTTCAATCATTGTTATATATTGTCTCTCATGTTCCTTCCTTTTTCCAAGGAATTCACCTTCAGGATTTTCTGGGAGTATTTTATTTACTAGTAATGTCTTCACATGCAACTGATAATTATCCAGCAAAGTGAGCGCTTTTTCCGTTTCCAGAATAGGTAGTCGTTCCGGATTTAGTACGAAAACAAAGCTTGTCTGTTTAGGGTCCAGTAAAATTTTTCTAGCAGCAGAAAATCGTTCTTGGCGTTTCTTTAACACATCATAGATCGGGTCCTCGATTGGTTCACCGTCGTTTAATAATTGTGTATAGTTCTCGTTTGTTTTTTGCCGTTTTTGAAGCAACCCTTCAATCCACACTCCCATCAACTCTGGAAGTGACAATAATCGAATCGTATGACCAGTTGGTGCTGTATCAAAAATGATTGTATCATAGTGGTCTCTTTCCTCTAAAATAATCGATATCAGTTTATCAAATAACGCTGCTTCATCAGCACCAGGTGAAGCCTTCGCAGTATCTAGCTGCCGATGTACCTCTTCCATCATACCTGAATGGACAATGCCTCTTATATTTTCCTTAACTCCCTTAATATAGTTTGTTGTCTCAATTTCCGGATCTATCTCGAGGGCCGCAAGATTATCAGTAATGTTTGTAATTTTACCACCAATTTTTTGATTAAAAATATCTCCAAGATTGTGAGCTGGATCGGTTGAAACTAGTAACGTTTTGGAACCCTTTTCAGCTGATTGCCAGGAAATTGCTGCGGCGGATGTTGATTTACCTACACCACCTTTCCCCCCAACAAATACGATTTTATTTTGTAATTCTTCCATAATGCACACCTTCTTTTCACAAAGATTTAGCAACAACGAATCCCGGATAATGGTGATTTCTCCATCCCCATCCGCAGATGCCAATCATGGAATTGTTCGATCATGTAAGGATAAAGTTCAAGTGTATAATAATAAACAGGATTTGGTATACCAATCATCTCTGAATAGAGTAGCAATAAAAATAAATCATCCTGATTCCGAAGCTCTCGAGCAATTTCTGTTCGATGCGGCATACTTAATACTTCTTCATAAAAGTCTATAATTTTTTTTATTTGATCTAACATTCAAATCACCAATCTTTACATGAAATAGTGCGAAAAGAGACCATTTAACAATGATCCCTTTTCACCCTTATCTTGTCTATACCTTATTTTAGCTTTTTAGAATCATCCATATTTTTCGTCAAGGTTGAAAAAGCAGTTAGAATAATCCATACGGCAAAAACAAATATGATGGCACCAAAGACAAACAAGAGCGTATTTGAGTTGGATCCGAACCATGACCATTCAAAAACTACTTGCTGGAACATAGCGAGCAAAGTCATGAATAGAACAAAAATCATTGGTATTAATGTGATAAGATAATTTCTCCCTAGTCGTTTTAACCAAATCGAAATTAACAATAAACTGATACCCGCAAGTAATTGATTTGAGGTACCGAATAATGGCCAAAGTAGATATCCACCTGATCCAAATCCTTTAGGTCCCTCAGGTAGTAAAACTAATGCTGCACTGGCTACAACTGCTAGAGAAGTTGCCACATGTGTCTTAGATAATGCAGGCATCTTATATTCAACACCAAGTTCCGCAATAATATAACGCATTAAGCGAACAGATGTATCAAGTGACGTTGCTGCAAAACTAATGATAATAATGGATACAATCGTTGTTGCAACTTCTTGTGGAATCATCAAACCTGTTGCTAATTTACTAGCACCTTCAACAAATACGCCAAGACCTGATCCACTAGAAGCAGCAAAGCTACTATACGTGGCGAGGAATGCTTCTTTACTTGGGAAGAATGTTACAACTGCAATTATCGAAATTAGTGCCAAAACACCTTCACCTACAGCACCAAAATACCCAACAAGTCGTGCATCTGTCTCTTTATCCAATTGTTTGGATGACGTACCAGATGATACAAGGCCATGGAAACCTGAAATCGCACCACAAGCAATCGTTATGAACAATAACGGGAACCAAGAGGTGTCTGTATCCACATTCGTAATAGGAGCTGTAATCTCAGGATTTGTGAATAGTAAACCTAAATACAATATAGCTAAGCCCACAACCAGTTGATGAGAGTTGATAAAATCACGTGGCTGTAATAATTTCCATACTGGTAACGTAGAAGCAATATAAACATAAGCCATCAGAATAATAATCCAAATAAAAAATGCGGTTGATACAGCGCCAAGTCCAAATAGCCCTGCTCCTCCTTCCCCACCCATGTATTGAACTAAATCAATTTGCATGAAGTCTACTTTACTGGCGACGACAGCTGTGATATACATTACAGCAAGTGCTAGTAATGATGGAATCAACATTTTTTGTTTTCTTTTATAAACCGCGAATCCTATCCATATCGCTAAAGGAATTTGAATGAAAATTGGAATAACGCTAGCTGGATAAGAAATAAATAAGTTTGCAATAACCCATGCAAATACAGCGTTTACCATTAATACAAGAATAAGTATAATAAACAAGAATAATATTTTTGCCCGTTGACCAATCAGCCTATGTGCTAATGTTCCAACAGATTGTCCTTTATTTCGTACAGAAAGCACCAGTGTACCGAAGTCATGCACACCCGCTGCAAAAACTGTCCCTAATATTACCCATAAGAATGCAGGTAGCCAACCCCAATAAACTGCGATAGCAGGTCCAACTATAGGAGCTGCACCAGCTACTGATGAAAAATGATGCCCCCATAAAACAAACTTGTTTGTAGGGACAAAATCCACCCCATCTTCATATTGATGTGCAGGTGTTACATAATTAGGATCTAATCGAAAAATCTTCTCCGCGACAAATTTTGAATAGTAACGATAACCTAATGCAAAAACAATAAGACCAATAATAGCAACTAATATAGCACTCACAAATCTCAACTCCTCTGATAGTTAATAGAAACATACCTATTAAAACCTATGTGTACACAAGTATGATTAGTACAACTTCTCTCTGCTAGATGATGGATGCGATTGAAAAATCATCGTAGTAATTCCGGGATATCCGGTAACCAAACGGAACATAGGTCAACCTCATGCATTACTCTTTTCCCATGCCTCGCAAAAATTGCAGAAGCATGGTTACACTTCGATTGATTTCTGGATCTTTTAACGCTCTAATTAAATCCATATAAGATGTCTTTTCAGATTCATCAAATGTACGTGATTTTTCCAATCCATCGTTAAGTTTTCCAGTGAAATGTTTAAGTTCTTCTATATTTAATTCTCCGATCAACAAAAAGAGATTGCTTACATTTTCTAATGTTGCGGAGTATTGTGGTTTATTCAATTCACGCATAACATTGTCGAGTGCAGTTTCTTTTTGTTTCACAAGTGCATGAGTCATATCTAGCAAGCCATTATTATTCATGGTACTTAAAAAATCAATGCCTTTCAAAATTGCATCCTTATTTTCACTAACAGCCTTTGTAACCTCTTTTAAGTTTTGTTCGCGGGCAATTTCTTCAGGAATTTCCACTCTTTTTATTTTCCTAATTGGATTAGCCATCATGCTTCACCTTACTTCCTGGAAAAATATAATCATCACGTTCCCATTTCCGGTCTACACGAACACCTATCTGCGGCTGAGGATTACCGTGTCTATGATTATTGAAAGGAAGTGGACTTTTTCCCTTTTTCTTTAGAACCTCCATTTTAACTGCAATCTCCTTATACGCAGGAGTATTCGTTTCTTTATCTACAGTGTTATCCGTTAAATAGTTTATAGCTGATTTTCCATTATCATTTAGTGGTAGATAGAGTTCCTTTCCTTTTACGCGGTCAGTAACATGGACAATTCCAGTTGCATAACCTGCCTCAGATATTAATTTAACTTTCGCACCTTCCTCAATCCCTCTTTCCTTAGCTAGTTCAGGTGAAACCTCGATAAAGGAGTTTGGTGTTTTTCTTGAAATTCCTACTGATTTGTAGGTCATGTTTCCTTCATGGAAATGCTCTAGCAATCTACCATTATTTACATGCAAATCGTATTCCTCATTTGTGTCATAATCTAAATCAAATTCTACAGAGAATAATTTAGCTTTTTTATCCTCAAACGGGAACCCATCCGTATATAACAATGGTGTATCCGTACCATCCGCTGCTACTGGCCATTGCAAACTTTTATATTCCGTTAGCAAATCATAGTTTACACCAGCAAATAATGGAGCGAGTGCTGCTGACTCATCCATGATTTCCGATGGATGTGCATAACCCCAGTCATAACCCATCTCTTTCGCAATTTCCATGAGAATCTGCCAGTCTGGCTTCGAATTACCAAGGGGACTAAGTGCTTGATAGAGCCGTTGAATCCGACGCTCTGTATTGGTAAAGGTCCCTTCTTTTTCAAGACTTGGAACTGCTGGTAATACAACATCAGCATATTCACACGTTTTGGTCAAAAATAAATCCTGAACAATAAAAAAATTGAGCTTTTTAAATGCATCGGTTACATAATTAATATTAGAATCTACTATCCCAGTATCTTCACCGATAACATACAATCCGTGTAATTCACCATCATGTATCGCATGTATCATTTGATGATTGTCTTTTCCTGGTTTACTGGGTAGTTCCACATTCCAGGCGTTTTCATATTTTTTTCTAGCATCATGATCGGAAACTTTTTCATATCCAGGGAAGAAATTTGGCATACTACCAAAATCACTGCAACCTTGAACGTTATTATGGCCACGTAATGGGTATGCACCAGTTCCGCTTCTCGTGTAGTTTCCAGTCACTAATAGTAGATTCGAAATTGCGGTACTTGTATCACTGCCTAATTGATGCTGGGTAACTCCCATTGCCCAACAAATTGCTACTTTGTCAACATTCACAATCTCTTTGGCTATTTCTATTAATGTTTCCTGAGAAAACCCGGTGATCTTCTCGGCATACGCTAGAGTGAATTTTTCAAGGCTTTCTTTATACGCTTCAAAATCGTTAACCCATTGATCGATAAATGTACGATTTTCAAACCCTTGATCGATAATGTATTTGGTAACAGCAGATAGCCATACCAGGTCTGTTCCACTTTTTGGTTGGAAAAAGCGATCTGCTCTCTCAGCCATTTCATGCTTTCGTAAGTCGAATACAAATAATTTTTGTCCAAACAGCTTTTGTGAGCGCTTAATTCGTGATGCAAGCACTGGGTGTGATTCCGCCGTATTGGATCCAATCGTGATTACCATTTCCGCTTCCGCGATGTCATCGATTGATCCAGAATCGCCACCATGACCAACTGTACGGAATAACCCTTTAGTAGCTGGCGACTGACAATACCGGGAACAGTTATCAATATTATTTGTTCCAATTACTTGGCGTGCTAGCTTTTGCATTAAATAAGATTCTTCATTAGTTGCCTTAGAAGATGAAATAAAGCCTAATGCATCTGGACCATATTCATCCTTAATGTCGGTAAAACGTTTTGCTATATATGAAATGACCTCATCCCATTCAACTTCTTCAAATTGGTCACCCCGACGAATTAACGGCTTAGTTAAGCGCTCTTTTGAATTCACATAATCCCATCCGAACTTCCCTTTAATACAAGTGGAAATTCCATTCGCTGGTGAATGCTGTTGTGGCTCAACCTTTAGTATCTTACGGTCTTTGGTCCAAACATCAAACGTGCAACCAACACCACAGTATGTACAAACAGTTTTCGTCTTATCAATACGTTCTTCCCTCATCGATGCTTCGGTATCAGAAACGGCAAATAACGGACCATATCCCGGTTCCGTTTTTTTCGTTAATTCAATCATCGAACGTAGTAATCCTGGCTTATGATTTGTCATATAGCCTGCTTCACCAATCATCTCTGTTTCCATTATTGCGTTACATGGACATACTGTAGCACATTGTCCACAGCTAACGCAGGAGGATTGATCAATCGGTACGTCGTTATCCCAGATAACACGTGGTTTTTCCCGGTCCCAATCAATTAGTAATGTTTCGTTCACTTCTACGTCCTGGCACACTTCCACACACCGACCACAAAGGATGCATTGATCCGGATCATAGCGATAAAACGAGCCTGAATTATCTATTTCATATTCCTTTGATTTGAATGGTTTTGATTGATGCTCTAGACCAAACTCAGCCACAGTGTTATGAATTTCGCACGTGCCATTGTTATAGTCGCAAACCGTGCAATAGAGCTCATGCTTTTCCAAAATTGTGTCTAACGCCTCTTTTTGGGCAGATTTCACGTAATCTTCAGTAGTTTTTACATTCATGCTTGTCTCAATTGTTGTACCACAAGCACGTGCCATTTCCCCGTCAACTTCGACCATACATGTATCACAGGTTTGAATGGGTCCCAGTGTCTCGTTATAACAAATCTGTGGAACCGATTCAGCTGTTGTATTGATCAAATCCAATAAGTTTTGTCCAGGCTTTGCTAAGTATTCTGCTCCATTAATTGTAACAATGTTATGTTCTTGATCATGCACGGAATTTCCCCCTCTTATTTTGTATCATATATCCCGTCACTCACATTCTCCTGCATTCTATTTTCATGCGTATACACATTTAAACTACTGTTCCGAATAAATCCTATTGCGGTTATTTGTAAATCTCTTGCCAGTTTCAGTGCTAGATCAGTAGGAGCCGATTTTGCTAGCAGAATACCAGCACCAATTTTTGAAACCTTAAGTACTACCTCTGAAGAAATTCGGCCTGAAAACAATATACAATAGCCTTTTACAGGTAATTTGTTTATTAAAATATGACCAAATAATTTATCGAGTGCATTGTGTCTACCGATATCAATGAAGGCAGCTTTAATTTGGTGTTCTGTAGCTAGTCCAGCCTGATGAACACCACCCGTTCTTCCAAACACATCTGCTTGCTCATCAAAACAATGCATCAGGCTAAAAATTTGATTCGGCTTTAATTTCATCGTAGTTGTACTTGTTTTCGCAACCTTAATATCCTGTTTCAAATAAAACTCACGGCTTTTTCCACAACATGAGCCAATCCAACGTTCAGTTCGCTCAGTAAATTCTACTGGAAAATGCAATTCTACATATGCAAAACCTTTATAATCGTCCACTGTAATGGACAGGATGTCATCGTACCTCCGAATCATCCCTTCAGACGCTAAAAAACCGATTACTAATTCCTTTAGATCTGTTGGCGTACAAACGATGGTTGCATATTGTTCACCATTAATCGTAATTGTAAGCGCAAACTCACGAGCAACTGCGTCCTCTTCGGTAGTTATAAGATGTTGACGATACTTTGTCGTTGTCCATTGTGTCACGCCTTTGTCTTCCAAAATTTCACCCCCCAACCTTGGAAATTTCCTAATAATTAAATCATTTACTGAATTTTTATATTATTATACCACAAAATAAGAAAGCACTTCCACGGTAGGAAGTGCTTTCTTATTTTGTGGTATATTTAAGTGGTTGTTCAAAAAGGTGCCAAGTTAGAAATGAGGTCGATTAAGAACGTAAATGACCAAAAGACCAGGCAACGAAGAAATTCGTATTTTTCGTTTGGTGATTTTTGGACCTCCCCTTTAATAAAGTTTTCCTTGACGGTATAAAACAGTCGAAAGCTTAGAGACTGCATGAATATAACAATTTTGGCGCAATGGGTGCGGGTCACCAAAAAATTGCGGCAGAATCGTATCAAACGTCTCTTTCATCTTACCAAATTGTTTTGTAAGGACCTCTTCTTCTGTATAAAATTGTGTCTCTCTTCCCTGGATCCACTCAAAATAAGAAACAATTACACCACCAGCATTAGCTAAAATATCAGGTACGATGATGGTACCATTATCACTTAGAATTTGATCTGCTTCAGCAGTTACAGGTGAATTGGCACCCTCGACAATAATACGTGCTTTGACGTCATGGACATTATCCGCATGAACTTGATCCTCAAGCGCGGCCAAAATCAAAACATCAGTGTCAAGACTCAATATATCATCTCGACCCATTATTTTGGCTTTAACCTCCGCATTAGCAAGTTGTTCTTCACTAGTAGGTAAATCACCATTATTAGACTCAGAAACCTTGATTAAAACAGGAATATCAAGACCATCCGAATTATATAATGTTACATTGCGGTCACTCACTGCAACAATTTTGTTATTTAGATAGTTGCATCTATACGCCTCAAGTGCTGCGATTGATCCAACATTTCCAAAGCCTTGCACCGCCATTGTCAAGTCTTTATCACTATGATCGAGAGCTGTTTTGGCAAAAATATTTTCCCGTTCTTCAAGCCATTTACGTTGAGCTGTAACAAAATCATGAAGCAAATATCGGAATGTATAATAAACCCCTTTACCAGTTGCTTCCCTGCGCCCTAATGATCCTCCGTTCACAACACTTTTTCCTGTGAAGCTTCCACGATATCTACTACCTGGACGAATACTTTTGTATTCACCCATCATCCAGTCCATTTCACGATCACTGGTGCCAACATCTGGTGCTGGTATATCCTTATCAGGTCCTAAGATTTCACTAAAGTATTGAACATATTTTTTACAGATTAAATTTAATTCTTTTGTCTCAAATTCACGTGGATTAATCGCAACACCACCCTTTCCGCCGCCAAACGGAACGTGATGAAGCGCATTTTTCAGCGTCATCAATGAAGCTAGATTAATAACTTCTTGTTCATTAACAGACTCATGAAAACGAATACCACCTTTGTATGGTCCTAAGATATTGTTGTGTTGAACGCGAAACGCAGGTATCCGTACTACCTTATCATTTTCAAGTGCCACTCGTAAGAATGATTTGTTCACGTGATTTGGAGTAGAAAGAATAGAAACTAATGAGGTAAAAGCCTTTTCTCTAATTCCATCTTGCAAATCCGGTAAGAATAATTCATCATCATATAGTGCGTTCAATGATTCTTGTACAATCGAGCTTGTTTGTTTCGACATAAATAGGGTTACCTCCAGTAAAAAAAATGTTTAAAATGTGCGTTCAAAAAGTCGTCGAATTAGAAATAAGAAGGTCGAGGCACGAAAGTCTTGAGGACCAGACTTGCGCGCGATGTGTTGACTTCTATGCTACCCACAGGACGTGGGGCACTTAGTAGAAATTCCTTTTCTAGCGAAGAGATTCGCCATTTATCATTTGGTGACTTTTTTAAACATCCTCTTAATTCCTTATACTAATGATTACCCTATTTTTCCAAACATATGCCTCAGATTTAAAGTAAAAAGATCGCAACCATTGTGGATATAAGCAAGCCAGCAATAACCGGAATAAAGTTTTTCCGAACCAAGTCCATGACAGAAATCCCACAGAAACCCGCAATAGCAATTAGAGAAGACCAAGCGACGAGCGTTCCACCACCAGTCCAAATTGCACCCATTTGGCCTATTGCTGCAAGAGTTTCTGTATCAATCGATTCATTACTAAGAGAAGCAGCTAACGCTCCAGTTAATGGTAGACCTGAAAATCCAGATCCATCTAGTCCGGTTATGATACCGATAATTAATACACTAAACCCGGCTAGTAAAGCACTTTGTGGCAGGAACTGTTGAATAGATTGAACAATATCAAACAGAAATGCAGGTGGATTTTCATCAATGCCAAGAATGCTTCCAGCAAAATCTGCGCTACCCAAAAAGAAAAACCCTGCAATCGGAATTACTGGTCCCATCGCCTTGAAGGCAAAAATAAATCCTTCTGTAATGTGATTACTAACGTAATCCAGTGCATGATGCTTACCAAACGCAACTGTCGCAAGTAGTAATAAGATAACAGCAACGCCCCCGATAAATGCTGCACCACCACCACCTTCAAAGCCACTCATACGACCAGACGTTAATTTTGTGGAGATCATATAAATGACTACTGCCAACAAGGATACTGGTACCACTATTGCAAATACCTTACTCCATGTTGATAAATGTGCACCATGGGGCATATTTGTAGATTCAGTTGCTGTTTCCAGTCTTGCTAAATCCTCTGCAATTAGTGGACTGTCCTTTTTACGAATTGTCTTACGATACATGAGATAAGCCAATAGAATTGCTACACCACCAGTGATCAGTGATAAAATTAACGCCGTATCTGTTACTGCTGCAGTACTGATGCCAGCTGACTTGGCAGATAAACTTGGAGCTACCTGTACAATATAATCAGACGAAAGTGCCATTCCTTGCCCAGCCAAAGCAATTGCCACTGCAGCTGTCATGGCTGGAAGGCCCGCCCGAACAGCTGCAGGAACCAATAACGCACAAATAAGCGGTACAGCAGGTGTTGGCCAGAAAAATAACGAAATGACATACGTTACCCCGATTAAAACGAAAAACGATACATGACCATTAACCATCATTTTTTGAATTGGTTGAATCATTCGCCGATCCGCACCAAGATCTCGTAAAGCATGAAGTAATGCCATCATAAATGTAATGATTAGGAAGATACTGAATAGTTCCGTTGCTGCAACAAGGTTGGCATTGAAGATTGCGGTAAATCCATCAACCAAGCTCCCTTTATACACCCACGCAATCACGAACGTTCCAAGTAAGGTGGGAAGTACAACACCCTTCTTGAAAATCATGGTTCCAATAATTACTAACGTAAAAAATCCATATAACCAATGTGAAACGGTTAATTCCATATTTCTACTTCCTTTCTCACATCCTTTATTTTTGAATGTGCTATAGCCTATGCACTTTTACAAGATTGAGTGAAAGAAAGCTCCCGATTCTATGGGTAGTACATATTCTATTATTTCTTGTGACCCGTATCGATCATCAGTAACTTTTACGGTTTCATCAGTATGTAGCATACAAAAAGGCAACCTTATTAAAAAAAGGCTGCCTACCCATTCTCATTATCTAATTTTTCAGCACACTCACTACATAAAAGCTTACCATTTTCTTGATGGCCATTAAAAAATCCATTCTCACAATACACGTTGTTACCACATGATTGGCACACGCCAATTAACTCACGCATTAACATCACCTCTTATAGACAGTATACAACAAAAATGACAGCCTTGATAAGAATCAAGGCTGTCATTTGTTGAGTAACTTTATTAAGCTGCGTTTAACAATGTTCTTGGCTGTTTGTGGAACAAGAGGAACACAGCGACAGTACAAATAATAAATGATGGTATCATGTAGGATATATTGTATAGTAACGAATACATCCAGACCGTTTGCCCATCGATTGCAGACTCAAAAAAGACTACACCCGCAATATAATGGGCAATAAAACGTAGACTTGAAGCCAACAATACGCCGAACATGATGTATGTTAAGTATTTTTTTGTACGACTATCTTTAACTGCTTTTTGTACTTTATTAGCAAAAATCCCAGCAAAACCTAAAACAGTAAAAGCAACCCCGTAATCCAAGACTCCTTGGATTGGGGTTAAAATATAAGCCGTACCTGTCGCCACCTGTAAAACTCCCCAGAGGAACCCGGACAACAAACCGCCTTTGATCCCCCACCGAAATGCAACAATAAAGACCGGAATCATCGCCAGTGAAATCGATCCACCCTGAGCCCAGATTTTAAACGACAAAAATGGAATTAAATCTAATACGAGTGCTAATGCTGTAAAAATGGATACCTCAATTAAAAATAAAATCTTTTTTGAACGCAAAACTATTACCTCCCCTATTTTTTCCAAACAAAAAAAGCAATGCCTAGGGGAAGTTTCCTGATGGTGGATTCCTCGCGCACTGCTTTTTATCCATCAAAAAAGTCACGATCCCTACGCTAGTATTAACTAACAGGTTCAAAGGGTCAGAACAAATATATGTTCACTCTCAGCCAAATGGCTCCCCCTGTAGGCTTTTTATATTGCTTTTTTCATTACATTTATTATAACGAATTTCTAGTAGTTTAACAATACTAATGTATCAGGATAAATCGAGAAATTCCTCAACGTCCTTGACACACAGCTTCATCGCACTCTCCCAGAAATCGGGCTTCGTTAAATCAATGTTTAAATGTTTTGCTGCCAGGTCCTCAACATTCATTTGACCGGTGTCACGCAACAATGCTATATAGTCCTCTTCAAAGTCTCCGTCAGATTCTAATGCATGTGCATACAGGCCAAGACTGAATAAATAGCCAAATGTGTACGGGAAGTTATAGAATGGTACACCAGTGATATGGAAATGCAGTTTAGAAGCCCAGAAGTTTTCATCATAATCATCAATAGCATCGCAATACGCTTCTTTTTGCGCTTCTACCATCAATTCATTTAATCGCTTAACGGATACCATGCCTTGTTTTCTTTCTTCATAAAAGCGATTTTCAAATAAAAATCTAGCATGAATGTTCATAAAAAATGCTACACCACGCTGCACTTTATCCTCTAGTAAAGACACTTTTTCCTTATCATCGTTTGCATGCTTTACAGATGCATCCGCTACAATCATCTCAGCAAAGGTGGAAGCCGTTTCTGCGACATTCATTGCGTACCCTTGATTTAAACCATGAATATCATTCATCACATGTTGATGATAAGCATGACCAAGTTCATGGGCCAATGTTGCAACGTTAGAGGATGTTCCCGAATACGTCATAAAAATCCGTGTTTGCTCACTATCTGGAAAGCTTGTACAAAATCCACCAGGTCTTTTCCCAGCACGATCTTCAGCTTCAATCCACCGCTTATCAAACGCCATTTGTGCAAAGTCCGCCATTTTTGGACTGAAGGTGCGAAAATGTTTCACAATAAAATCGGCGCCCTCTGAGAACGTTTTTGTTTCAACAGAATCTGAAAGAGGAGCACCAATATCAAACATGCTTAGCTTTTCACGTCCTAATAAGTCAGCCTTTTTTTGTAAAAATTTTACAAATGGCTGCTTATAATCGGTAATTGCCTTCCACATCGCATCAAGCGTCTCTTTTTTCATACGATTAATTTCGAGTGGTTCTTTCAAAACATAATCCCATTTACGATGCTTATATTTTTGTAAACGAAATCCAGCTAAATGATTGAGCGTTTGTCCAAAAAGATCTGAATTAGCTTTCCAAGCCTTGTCAATCTGTCCTGCAACATGTGCACGAACGGCACGGTCAGGATTGCTTAATTTATTGGACGCCTGCCCAACTGAATAGGACTTACGCTCACCATCTATTTCAAGTTCAACACTCATGTTCCCAACTAATGCATCATACATTTGACTCCAGCCATGATAGCCATCTACAGCTAAGTCATTGATCATTACTTCCTGATCTACAGATAATTGTTCTTTCGCTTTATTTCTATTCTCATTTAATACAAACGATACTTCGTTAAGTGTTGAGTGTGTCAAAAGTTCTTCCCATTTCGCATCATCTATTTGCACTAATTTTTGATCAAGATTTGTACGGATTGCATCCATTTCTGCTTTTAGTTCACTGCGCTTTCCTACTAACATACTAGCCTTTGCATCTTTTACATCTTGCGCACTTAAACAGCTTATGTAAGCAAAAGCTTCTCGCAGTTTTTTCATCGTAACCTCAAACCGATCAACAATACCAATTAACGTGTCTGCACGACCACTAGTCGGATTAAATTGTTGAACGGAACCTAAAAGTTCTTCCATCGAAGCTTTAATCTCTTTTAGGTAAGAGTCGAACTGTTCTGAGTCACTACCACCCTTAAAAATAGTATCCAAATCCCATGTGAGCTCATACGTTTTTTCCATTCAATCTCTCCTCAATAGTAAAAATTCTAATTCTATTATACCGATGATTTAGAATAGTTGCATCATTTTTCACTTAAATGTTGCTCCAGTTTCCGGATGTGCATATATGTTTACAGTGCCAAAATCGCGTGTTTTGACTGTATAAACGTGTTTTAAAGGGTTTCCAAGAACCTGATAGTTGAGTCCATTAAATTTGGACGGCCTAAGAAATCCTTTTTCATTACCTTTAACAGGCTTCTTATCTAATGGATACACACGCCATGAGTTAGCACTCGCAGGTATCTTTAAGATTTCTAATGGCTTGCTTGGGTTTGTTTCACCTTGTACGGTTGGCAAAAAATAGGCATTTCCAGTAAACAAACAAAATCCTTTCACTACTGCTTCAGCATAGGTTTTCCATTGTGTTTGTAACTGGTGAATGTCGTCCTTTTCTGAATCAGCAAATCCATATTCAATAATCGATGTAGTGATTGTTCCCGTATTCCTGTTCATAAAATAAAAATCCAGGTTAGAATTTGATGGCAACCTTCGAGTGAAAACTCGTCTAACATTCTGTCCGGCAGCTTTCATTTCGGCTGCTATTTTTCTAGACATTTCTTTCCCACCATATATAGAATGTATAATCTCAGCCCCGTCTCCGCCTCCAGCGTTTATATGGTTGGAGTGGCAAAACGTCGCCCCACTATTTCGTACAATTCTTGTTCTCACTTCAGGTGTAAGTGTTACATCTGATTGCCTTGTTAAAGAAACGAGTATTCCTAATTGCTTATACCGATTGTACTGGTATAAGGATATCTTTAAATTTAAATTCTTTTCTTCCCAAAATTTATTGGACCCACCACCAGGGTCCTTTCCCCCATGTCCCGGATCAATAATTAGTAATGGCCTCATATCTATTTCCTCCTTTAAAAAGTACTATCTCTACAATCGATAGTACTTTTTAAAAGGTGGCAGTTGTTTCTATAAGTGAACGGCAGATAAATGCCTTTCATCACTCTCAAAAATCAATGTAACGGACTGTCATTATCAACAGCTTTCTTTAGTGCTTGTTGCATGTAACCCATTCCACTGTATGCTTCAAGTGGAAACTTCATAGACATGTTATTGTCAAAGCTACCTTCAATTACTTTCTTATATTTTTTTCCTGCCAAAATAATTAGTTCGTCAAATTGATCAAGTTGTTTCGCTTTTACCTGTTTTTGCAAACGGTCAAATGAAATAATTTCATTACTTTTCTTATTAAACGTCACATCGTAATTCTCATCCACTATATCTTCTGGCATCAAAAAGCCATGTTTTGCCGACAAAACCACCCATTGATCGGTAAATTGCAACGCGTAGTTACGACAAAATGTATGGAATGTTCCGATATAAGTATGCTTAGCTTGTGTAGCGCCACGATTAGGTTCCTTATCCCATAATTTCTTTTTTCCACATGGGATAATACTTAATTGACTCAAAAGTTTCCCACCTTTCCGTATAATCTTAATTACGTATATCGTATCATTTTTAATGGCTAGTTTACTTAAAAATAGACAGGGTAAATGAAATACTAGATACTATTACATAATTACTTGACAACATCGTCTAATAATTATATACTAAGTATCGAAAAGTAACTAACATACTATTAATAACACGGAGGTATTTTAAATGGCTAATGTAAAATGGAACGTTGATGCAGCTCACAGTTCGCTAGAATTCGTAGTTAAACATATGATGATTTCAAAAGCAAAAGGTGTATTTAATGACTTTGAAGCTGTAGTCGAAGCTGACCCTGAAAATCTTGAGGGTGCTAAAGTTGAATTCACTGTAGATATCAATAGTATTGATACACGTAAGAAAGATCGCGATGATCATTTGCGCTCAGAAGATTTTTTTGACGCAGAAAGTCATCCGAAAATGACATTTGTAGCTACTGATATTAAAAAGAAGGCTGGTAGCAATTACGATGTGACTGGTAACTTGACTATTAAAGGAGAAAAGAATCCTGTAACATTTGACGTTGAATATGAAGGTTCTGGAAAAGATCCATGGGGTAACGAAGTAGCTGGTTTCAGTGGTTCTACTAAAATCAGCCGTAAAGAATTTGGTCTTACTTGGAACGCTGCACTTGAAACTGGTGGCGTTATGGTAGGCGATGAGGTAAAAATTAACATCGAAATTGAAGCGATTAAGCAAGCATAAGTGCTGTTAGATGCATCAAAGACTCTACTTTTCATAAGTAGGGTCTTTTTTGTTTAGTATATATTCCAGTTCCTGTTTACATATAGTAGTTATGAGGTAAAGATTAAATAAGGATTAAAATATCCAAAATTTAGCATAGATTAAGAGTTATACGCATGATTTTTTGTAACAGTGAAAAGCTATCATGATAGTAGTAATTTTTTTAAAAAGAGGAGGTAACATTGTGCCGTTAAATGTCGCGCAAAAATTAATAAAGGATCACTTGGTTTCAGGAACAATTGAAAAAGGTAAAGAAATTGGACTTAAAATTGATCAAACGTTAACACAGGATGCTACTGGAACAATGGTTATGCTGGAGCTTGAGGCAATGGGGTTAGATTATGCCAAAACTGAAGCTTCCGCACAATACGTTGACCATAACTTAATTCAGGTCGACAGCAAAAACCCTGATGACCATTTATTTCTGGAAAGTGCTACACGTCGTTTCGGAATGTATTATAGTCGTCCCGGAAACGGTGTGAGTCACCCAATCCACATGCAACGCTTAGCAAAGCCTGGAAAAACGTTACTAGGATCTGATAGTCATACATGTGCGAATGGCTGTATGGGAATGCTCGCAATTGGTGCTGGTGGTATTGATGTAGCACTAGCGATCACTGGTGAACCTATTTACATCAAGATGCCTGAAGTTATGGGAGTAGAGGTAACTGGTAAGCTTCCTGACTGGGTTAGCGCAAAGGATGTTATTTTTGAGTTGCTACGCCGTTATGATGTAAAAGGCGGCGTTGGTAAAATTATTGAGTACTACGGATCGGGCCTTGACAACTTATCTGCAATGGATCGTCATGTTATCGCAAATATGGGTGCTGAACTTGGAGCAACCGCAACTGTATTTCCATCCGATAAGGAAGTCAAACGTTATTTAAAACAACAAGACCGTGAGGACGACTGGATTGAACTAAAGGCAGACAAAGGAGCAACATATGATCTTCACGATACAATAAACCTGTCAGAGTTAGTTCCGTTAGTTGCAAAGCCTTCTAGCCCAGGTAACGTTGTCCCAGCAAGCGAATTAAAGGATACGCCAATTTACCAATCGTATATAGGATCTTCAGCAAATCCAGGATTTCGAGATTTTGCTATAGCAGCTGAAATTGTAAAAGATCGCCAAATAGCTGATAGTTTATCGTTTGACATCAATCCAACCTCAAGACAAATGCTCACAAACCTTGTTAAAGAAATGCATATCGCAAGTCTATTACAAGCTGGAGCTCGTCTCCACCAAGCAGGTTGTAATGGGTGTATTGGTATGGGGCAAGCGCCTGCAACTGGTAGAAATAGTCTACGTACAACACCACGTAACTTTCCAGGCCGCTCAGGTACAAAAGAAGATAGTGTTTACTTATGTAGTCCAGAAACAGCTGCAGCGTCAGCCTTGACTGGAAAAATCACAGATCCACGAACACTCGATTTTAACTATCCAAAAATTAAGGATCCGGACGAATCATCCGTGGATGACCGCCTATTAGATAAGCCGTTATCCTATGATGATGCACAAAAAACAGAACTCGTAAAAGGTCCAAATATCGTTTCCATTCCAGAAATGGATGCATTGCCAAACGAGCTGAAGATTCCAATTTTACTTAGCGTTGGAGATAACATATCTACAGATGAAATACTTGCTGGTGGAGCTCGCGTATTACCATTCCGTAGTAATCTTCCAGAAATCAGTAAGTTTACATTTGAAGCGATTGATCCAACCTATTATGACCGCGGAATGAAAAGTAAGGACACTGGAGGTCACGCTATCGTAGGTGGATATAACTATGGGCAAGGTTCCAGTCGTGAACATGCAGCGCTTGCACCTCGATACTTAGGTCTTCGCGTTGTTATTGTTAAAGATTTCGCTCGGATTCATTGGCAAAATCTTGTCAATTTTGGTGTCGTTCCTTTGGTATTCACTGATGAAGAGGACTTCAACAAGTTGACTCAGGGAGATATCTTGGAATTTAATGATTTGCGCGATAAAATTAAAAATGGTAATGAGTTTGCTGTAACGATTAAAGGGAAAGAAGGTAAGATTAATGTTCGTCATGCCCTCTCTGAGCGCCAGGTTAACATCGTCTTGCACGGTGGACTAATCAACTGGATCCGTCAGAAACAAACGTGATGATTATATGAAAAAACCGAGCCTGAGCTGGCTCGGTTTTTTATTGGCATAGGAGTTTGGACGAGCTGAATTCATGCCCTTCTCTTCATCAACCATAAGAAATATGGCGCTCCTATAATCGCGACGATAATTCCTGATGGGATTTCATTTGGTGCTAATAACGTGCGACTGAATAGATCGGCAACTAACAGTAACAACCCACCAATTAATATCGTGACAGGCAATAAACGTCGATTGGATGGCCCTACTAACAGACGCGCTACATGTGGTGCTATTAACCCGATAAATCCAATAGCACCAACAGCAGCTACGCTAAACGCTGCCAAAACTGTTGCTAGAAATGCCAATTGGAACCTTGAAGACATTACTCGCAATCCAAGCCCTTTTGCAGTATCGTCACCCAAAGATAAAGTATCCAATATCGAAATCCGCAGCCAGATCAATGGAAAAATAATCACAATTGGCCAAACCAAAAAGTGGATAAATTCCGACCACCCCTTGGCATATGTTGTTCCTGATAACCAGGTTAACGCTGCTGCAACACCTAAATCAGATTGAACGACGAGAATTTGGATAATGGCCGATCCAAATGCTGAAACACCAATTCCAAGCAATGCCAAAATCGTTGGTTGAAATTTTGCTTTAATTGCAAGCAGCATGACCGCCATAAAGAATACAAAAGAACCAATCATCGCGCCAATCGGTATCCAAAATGCTGACACACCGAATACGAACATTGTCATTAATGCACCGACCCCTGCCCCAGATGTGATCCCAATTACAGAAGGATCAGCTAATGGGTTTCGCAAGACGCCTTGAAAAATTAAACCACTTACCGCTAATACCATTCCACTTGTTAAGGCAACTAACGCGCGAGGCAGTCGTAAATCCAGAACTAAATTCTTCATAAATTCGTTGGAATCACCACCAAAGAATGCTTGGTACATAAGAACAGGTTCGAATCCATAATTACCGGAAGCTAGATTAACAAACATCACGATGATAATTAATCCTGCTAATATTGGTAAAATGACCCTTAATGGCATTCCCACTGTCATCTTCCCTGCAATAACAGATGTATTTTCTTCCCCGTACTGCGTTTTCTTCATCCGTAAAACCAGCCATACTAACCATGGAGCACCAATTAACGCAGTTATCGCACCGACTGGTAATTCGGAAAACGAAGGGTCCATGATTCTTGCGAGAATATCCGCCATCAATAGAACGTTTCCACCCCATATGAATGAGGCAATGACAAGTGGAACATGTTTCCGGTACCCGATGAGCTTAATGATATGTGGTGCCACTAATCCGACAAACCCAATTGGACCAACAACACTCACTGTTACGGACGTCAACAAAACCGCAGCTATAACAGAAGTAAACTTAACAACATTCACATTTTGCCCTAAAGCAGTTGCCACATCATCGCCAAGTGTTAGAGTATCTAGCTTGAAAGACATCACCAAAATCACAATAATACCAACAATTACAAACGGATAGGAAAACTGCACACCACTCCAATCATTTTGGATCAATGTCCCAGATCCCCATAGAAACAATCCAGCTGTTTCATTTTCGTAAAAAATTTGCAGAACACTTGTCAATGACGAGAATAAAAATGTCACAATCATTCCAGCCAAAACCATTCGAACTGGAGATGCCCTATTTCCTCCAGATAAAATAAACACGATAATGAACGTCCCTATTCCACCTAAGAAAGCAACAACAACCCCATTACCAAAGAGAGCAACTGGAAAAAAGACAGTACTAGCTACAACTGCAAAATACGTCCCAGAATGGATACCCAACGTACTTGCAGAAGCCAACGGATTTTTGGTAACCGTTTGGAGCACAACCCCCGCGATGGCTAGTGCTCCACCTGCAAGTATTCCCATCATTGCACGTGGCAACCTGAGGATCCGAACCGTGTGATGTGATAAGGTATCTGCTGGCTTTAAAATAGCATCAATGACTGTTGCCATTGGAATCGATACATTTCCTTGATTAATATGAATAAACGTTAAGATGAATAAAAGCGCGGTCCCACCTCCAAAGGTAAGAACCGCTACGATTGATTTTTGTAATGTCGTACGCATACGATTATTCTTCTACCATTGCATCAACCAACTGTTCGGTTAATACATGGGTGGATAAAATGCCACCAAATGTCCATGTATCCCCTGGAAGCTGATGTGTATTTCCATTTTTAACAAAACTTAAATTTTCCCAAACTGGGTTACCTTTAAGCTGATTTTCAAAAATGTTGTCCTCCTCTTGAACAATGTACAAGAATTGCAAATCTTCTTCTTGGAAGTTTTGCAATGCCTCGACCGTTACCTCACTATAACCATACGGTTCAAGCTTAGCTGATTCATAAGCATTTTCAAAGCTTAGACGTTCCATGACTTGCGATACAATTGAATTATCTGTAAACAAACGTAATGTTGGTGTGTTTTGTGCGGAAAATGCTTGAGTTGCAACATAGTCTGCTCCCTCTAATCCTGCATCCTTAACACGTTTCGTTTGGTCGTCAATAAATCCTTCTAATTCAGTAATGGCGATCTCTGCGTCTTCTGTTTTATCAACAATCGTTGCGACCTTTTTAAATTCTTCTTTCATGTTTTTATACTGATTTTTCGTTGCTTCTTCCGAATATGGCGCGAACGTTACAACGGGTGCGATATCCTTTAAGCTATCTAAAATGTCTTCATGTCTATATTTTACAGCAATGATCAGATCAGGGTTTAATCTTGAAATAGCCTCTAGGTTAGGTTCCTGACGGGTTCCAACATCTTTCACACTATTTGGTAGCTTTTCATCCACATTAATCCATTTTTTATAGCCATCTAAATCTGCTACACCAGTAGGTTGAATGCCTAAAGCTAATAAATCTTCCGCATACGACCATTCCAAAACTACAATATTTTTTGGTGTACCCTTAATGGTTTGAGTCCCCATTGCATCCTCAATTTTTATTTCACGGTCTGTTGTATTTTCATCCTTACTCTCAGTGTCCTCTTTACTTGGATCGTTACATGCAGCTAAGAGTGTCAAAACAAGTATGCATGCTAGTATCAATATTTTCTTCATATGTATTTCCTCCTCAGTCGTTATTAATCCACTCAATCGCATTTTGTATGGAAGTGCGACTTTTTGCATTTGGTACTTTGTTAGGATACCCAATCTGTACAACAGCGATTAGTCGATGGGTATCAGGTGATAAAGCTATGTCCCTAATAAATAGTTCATCCAATAAAGTTTCCTTAGCTGTCCACATGGTTCCGATACCGCTATTCCATGCAGCCAATTGAAAATTTTGTATAAAGGCACAAACCGCTGCATAATTTTCGTCATCTATGTAACCTCCACCATCTTCCTTTTCCATATAAAACAAAGCATGATGTGGTACTGACCTGAAAAATTTATCATAAGAAACACGTGCCTTCTGAAGCTTTTTCTCATCTAAAGTTTTTAATAATCCTAAACGTATGTAACTATCTACTATTTTTTCACCAAACAAGGATCTTGCCTCATCCTCGTAAAGCTTTATCTTCCAAGGCTCTTTCATATGATGGTTTGGAGCATAGGATGCTAGTTGAAATAATTCCAACAAAGTATTCCGTTCAACTTTTTCCGGCTTGAAATCAAGGATGGTTCGTCTTGACTGTATAATTTCATTTATATCTATTTATCTCACCTCTCACTCACCTAACTCAATTGATAAGGATTCTCATTATCACTAATGATGTTACCCTATCCCCTTTTTATTGTCAATGAAATTTTTGATTATGAAGAAATAGAGAATGTGATCACAAAAAAACAACCAGTCATAATCCTGGTTGATTAATTAATATATACGAGAAAAACGATGACCGACGTGATAATTGTGACAAGATAAATCGAGGAAATGATTGGAATATTTGATTTCAATGATGATGTTTCATATTCATGGGAGCGCCGTAATTCATCTTCAATGGTGTCTCCTTCCTCTTCGTATTTTTTCATTTTATTTTCCTCTTGCTTAAACGCAAAAATTGTTCCGAAAAGAGCTACAGAAAACAACATGATTAATAAGATCCAAACACCAGTAGTCATGGGTACAACCTCCCTATTAAAAGCGAATAATATCTATTTCTATTATCGCTTATTTATAAGAATATGTCTGTGACAAAAATCACATTTCTGTGAACAATAAAAGTCCCCAAAAGTAAATTCGTACTTTAGAGGGACTTTTTAAAATTTATTTATTAATTAACGGAAATCACGGCTGTTTTCCATTGTACGAGTAGCCACTATATACCCTACTAAGGAAGCAATAGTAACTAATAGATAGCAAAATACATTCTTGTTCATAACAACGTTCCCTCCTCTATTTGGAGATCTATATTGATTTGATATAAGTAATTAAAATGGACGTAACTTACCTTTTTTAAGAATTAACTTTGGTCCACCCAATAAAAATAAGTAACGGTTATCAATTACCTTCTTCATTGCAGAAGCAGATTTACCATATAGTTTTGTGCCAGAGAAGACAGTTCCCATCGCATCAGCATTACCTAATGAAGCTACAGTACCTTTGTCATCAAAAACAAACGAATTTAACGTTTCGTTATGAAGCAATGCTTTAATGTTAGCTGCACATGTATCTGCATGCTGCATCGCAGCTTGAGCTGTTGGCGGGAATGGACGACCTTCCACTTTGTTCATTACCCATGCACAATCACCAATAATGAAGATATTTTCCTCACCAGGTGCACGTAGATCACCATTAACCGTGACCTTACCTTTTGTTATTTCAAAACCAGACTTCCCTAAGATAGAGTTACCTGTTACGCCACCAGTCCATACGATAGTACCAGCCTTAACTTCTTCTCCATCATTTATGACAAAACTTTTCTCTTTACATTCTTGAATTTTAGCGCCAATTCTAAATTCGACTCCACGATCTTCTAAAGACTGTTTCCCGTAAGCAACAAGCTCTTCATTAAATCCCGGAAGTATAGATGGAGCAGCTTCAACATTGATAATTCTTGGAATACTTGGATCAATATCATATTTTTTACAAAGCTTTGGAACCTGTTCAGCTAATTCACCTACAAATTCAATACCAGTGAATCCGCCACCACCTACAAGAATGGTTAAATCCTCTTCATTAGCTTTAGGATCCAATTTATATTTAGCAAATTGATATTCAATATGTTCACTAATTAAACGACTTGTTTCAATATCTAGGATAGAGAACGCATTTTTTTCCATTCCTTTGATTCCAAAAGTATTGGATTCAAATCCGAGAGAAACAACTAAATAATCATAAGTTAGTTCACTATTTTCCAGTATTACACGATTTTCGTCTTTATTAACTTCAACAACAGAATCATAAATCAAACGAACACGATTCGGATTAAAAACATCACTGATCATCATTCGTGCTTGGTTTTGATTTCTTGTACCTGCTGCGATTTCATGTAACCATGTAGTTTGATAATGGTAATTATGTTTATTAACAAGCACAATTTCTGCTTCTTCCGCCCCCAACTTCTGTGTCAAGCGTTTGGTTGTCATCATTCCAGCATAGCCTGCTCCTAGAACAACGATTCTTGGTTTGTTTGTATTCACGTAACATCCACCTTCCTTTTTGATTACCGTTAAATTGAAATCTAAGGTATTTACTCCATAATTAGTGCTTATGTAGTATTCATTCAATACTTTAAAATATTTTTAAATACCATATCTATAATAGCAAACTTTTATTTAATAGGCTAACAATCATGCGAAAAATTTTGCATATACGACGCGAATAAGGTATTTTGGATTTATCAGAACTGAGGTGTGTTATGGATAAGTTAGTTATACATGCGAATGATCCCGCGGTACTTGAACTTTGTGAAGCCGATTCGTTAATGAAAAAGTTAGTCGGAATTGTTGGTGACATCGAATTCACCTTACGCCCCGATTATTTTTTATCATTGGTACGTGCAATGGTAGGTCAACAAATATCGGTTCAAGCAGCAAGCGCAATATTTAATCGGCTTGAAATCCTGTTAGACCACCATGTGACAGCAGCAGGTATCTTAGAAAAGTCTGAAGAGGAGTTGCGCGAAGTTGGACTTTCTGTACGAAAAGTTGCATATATGAAAGATTTAAGTGAGAAAATTGTGCAAGGTGAAATTGATTTAGATAAACTAGATCACCTTGATAATGCCTCCATTATAAAACTATTAACTAGCGTCAAAGGAATTGGAAAATGGACTGCTGAGATGTTTTTGATTTTTTCACTAGGTAGAATGGATGTATTAGCTGTAGACGATATCGGCATACAGCGTGGTGCGAAATGGCTCTATCAAGTGGATCAATCCGAACGTCGAAATCTATTAATTGAAAGAGCTAAAGTCTGGACTCCGCACTTCACCATTGCATCCATCTACTTGTGGGAAATTGTCCATTTAGAGTTAATGTTTAAGTATGATTCGATTGATGATATGAATAATTAATTTCCTGAAAAAAATTTGGGCGATGCGCAGTGCATCGCCCAAATTTAGTTATTTATGTTTATCGTTCTCTTTCTTTTTTTCGTCAATAGAATGTTCATTGGTTTCCTCTGCGAATTCAGTTTGCAATCGGTCTGAAGAATAAGGAGTCTTTTCACCTTCAGGAACTGTGTGAAAAACTTGTTCTCTCATGTAAACATGAAATAAAGATTCACACATGGCCATAAACACAGCTGCGAAAAGCGACGCAATTATTATCGGCATTGTTATATCAATGATTAAAGTTCCTAAAATCCAAAGCGTTAAAAAGGTCAATCCCAAATCTGCAATCGATGCTATGATGTAACCAAACCGCGGTAGCACAAATAAATCACCAATAATATAAGCAACACCGGTCACAAGCACACTGATCCAAAATAAACGACCTAAGGAAGCATTATAAAAAATACCAAAGATAGAATAAATCACAATTGCCGTGAAAATAAACTTAATACCAAGTGCCTTCATATGTTTCATAGAATAAATCCACCCTTTATTATGGAATTTACTCCTAGTATGAAACAGACTGAGAAAAAATAACCAAAAAATTATAATGGTCGAACTGTAATTTCATTTACATTCACATAATCTGGCTGCGTAACCGCATAAACTACTGCTCTTGCAATATCATCAGACTTCAACGGTTGGCGATCACTTGGTTTTGATGCAATCGCCGTGTCCACTTGACCTGGTGAAATATTCGTTACGCGAACTCCAGTACGTGCAAGCTCTTTTTCCAGACTCATTGATAATGCTCGAACCGCAAATTTAGTTGCACTGTATACAGCGCTGACCTTATTTACTTCAAGACCGGAAACTGAAGCAATATTTACGACATGCCCAGAAGAACGTTCCAACATCCCTGGCAATGCAGAATTGATACCATAAAGCACACCTTTAATGTTTGTGTCAATCATTTGATCCCAGTTTTCAGTCTGCCCATCCTGTATACGCGAACCCAGAACAGCTCCTGCATTATTTACATATATATCGATTTGACCAAATTCCTCTTTAGCTCGTTTAGCTAAATCATCAACATCCGACTTTTTCGCCATATCCGTAACTACTGCAATCGCTTTTCCATTAATTTTAGAAACAACGCCATCTAATTTATCTTTTCGTCTGGCTGCAAGGACCACATTTGCCCCTTCGTTAGCTAGATACTCTGCTACTGCTGCTCCAATTCCACTACTAGCACCTGTTACTACTGCCGTTTTCCCTGTTAAGTTCCCCATTTAACTATCACTCCTTCTTGGTTAAGTTTAACACCTTATTCTCAGGTTCAATAATGATATGCCATCCTCCAAATATGGTTAAATAATAATTGCATCTAAAAAGTAATACGCTTGTTTCAGTTAAAACGCTTACAAAAGTATGGTATAATTTTGATAATTCATAAAATAAAAAACCTGTATTTCAGTAAAAGGATACAAGCAAAGGTGGGTTAAGAATGGTAAGTACAACAGTACGAGTAGTTAATGACAAAGGTGACGATGTTAAACATGATGGAATAGAAATTGGTGAAATAATTGTAAAAGGTCCAAGCGTTATGGATCATGATTCGAGCAATAATAATGAAAATGAAGGCTGGTTGCGGACAGGTGACATGGGCACAATAGATGAAGAAAATCATGTCAATATCGTCGATCGAAAAAAGGATATAATTTTGAATGGGAAAGATGCCATCTCATCTATCGAGGTGGAAAGCGTATTTAATGAACATCCTGCTGTTCAAGAAGTAGCAATCATTGTTGCTCCACACGAAAAACTGGGAGAAATTATACATGCTATCGTTGTACTGCAAGAAAGTCATCTACTAACAAAAGAAGAACTATTTCTTTATGCAAAAGAAAAACTTGATGAAATTACATGTCCAAAAGAAATCACATTCATGGATGAGCTACCGAAAACACCTAGTGGTAAAATACAGAAAATTCAGCTGGGCGAGTTAGTTTAGATGATAAAAGAAGCATCGTAAAATAGCGATGCTTTTAATCATCTAATTTATAATGTAGTTGGGCAAACTTACCGAGGCGCTTTAGATTAACTAAAGCATAATCTAATTCAATATCCATATCTTTAAACAACGTTACTCCTTTTCCAATTATCGTCGGAGCAATCGTAACAATGATTTCATCTACCAGTTTTTCTTTCATGAATTCTTGCAGTAAGTCACCGCCACCAACAATCCAGATATCTTTCCCTTCCTGTTCCTTCAGCTCATTTGTAAAACTTGCAACATCCGCATTTACAAATTCAACATGTTCATTTTTCCCGCTTTTCGTTTTGGAAAATACATAACATTTCTCATTTTTATAGGGAAAGTTTCCATTCTCTAAAATTAATATCTGTTCATACGTTTTTCTTCCGATCAAAACAGTATCAATTGTTTCAAAAAATGCTTCGTATCCATTATCCCCCTCTCCTTCACTTTTAATTAACCAATCCAAAGAATCATCTTCCTTTGCAATATGGCCATCCAAACTTGTTGCAATGTACAATACAAGCCTCCTCATTTTATCTCTCCCCTACTTGTTGGAAATTGTCCGATTAAAATATTTCTTACGTTGATAGGTTGATAGAACAACTCCACCAACAATTAACAAAGACCCAAAAATCTCGACCAGTGTAATTGGTTTAAATAACAGAACTAAGCCCACGATCATCGCTACAAAGGGCTCCAAATTTGATAACATCGATGCCTTTGAAGCATCCACATGGCGGATGTTGCTATTCCAAATAAGTGTTGCAATTCCATGTACTACTATTGCTGTTCCGATGAGGAAGAACCAGTCCCCAGCACTAGCACTAAGTCTTATGGGATCGTCCAACCAAAAAGCAAATGGAACGGATACCACAAAACCAATTCCATTTGAGTAAAGTGTAATCGTAAGTGGATCGATTCGCTGTGAAAGTAATCTTGTCATAATAATCATAATGGCAAAAGAAACCATCGTAACAACAATCCACATCAAACCTTGTTCTACATGAATGGACGATAGACTTCCTTTTGTAACTACAAAGAAAATCCCGGTAATCGCTACTAAAGACCCTAGTACCATTCGAATTGTTACCTTTTCCTTTAAAAATATAGCTGCTAAAAAACCAGTCAAAATGGGTGTAGTCGCTAAAATTAATGCAGATAATGTTGTATCAGCAGTTTGCATTCCAACAAAAAAAGTCCATTGATTGATAAAGACACCAATAATACCAAGGAATAAAATTGCAAGTAAATCTGTTCTGCTTATGCGTTTGAAATGCCTTCTATAAGCTGCAATTCCAGCTAAAAATATAACAATAAATAAAAGTCGAAGCATGGTTAACATAGACGGGGAAAATTCTTGAACTAAGATTTTACCAAAAATAAAATTGCTGCCCCACATCACAATACAAAACGTTAACCAAGAATAAGCCTTTAACATAAGCATCCAGATCCCTTTCAATTCAAAATCATAACTAAAATCAACTATACCTTACAATAACGTCGAAATAAAACAAAGCGTATTTTAAATATATTAACATTTATTTATATCGATTTAAGTAATAAATTGAGTTTTCCTTATACACATCGTATACTTGATATCGAAATCCGATATTGAATTACGATAACGAAAGGAGGAACAATTTGGATAATAAAGTACTCAGAAAATTGTTTTTGGGATTCATTCAAATTCATATTCTGCATCATGCAAAAGAAGAAGCGATCTATGGTTCTTGGATGTTAGAAGAATTGCGTGAACATGGCTATGAAATCAGTGCGGGAACGCTGTATCCAATTCTTCACACCATGGAAGTGGATCAATTATTGAAAAAAGATGATGTAAATGTAAATGGGAAGATAAGAAAATACTATCAAATCACAAGCAAGGGTGAAGAAGTGTTAAATGAAGCCCGAGCAAAGGCATATGAACTTTTTAAAGAAATTAACTAATTAAAGCGTGGTGATGATGTGGATAAACAAACTAAGAAAAAAAGTCAGTTTCAGATTCTTTTAGAAATTCTATTTGCTTCAACTAAGTTAGGTCTCACTTCATTTGGTGGTCCAGTTGCTCATTTGGCTTATTTTAAAGATGAATATATTGATCGACGGAAATGGCTGGATGAAAAAACCTACACAGATATTATTGCTCTTTGTCAGTTTCTGCCTGGTCCTGCAAGTAGCCAAGTAGGGATTGCAATAGGTATGATGCGTGGCGGGCTCCTTGGTGGGATCATATCATGGATCGGGTTTACCGTTCCCTCAATTATTGTTCTCATAATCTTTGCGATGCTTTATCAAAACTTTTCTCTAAGTGACGCGGGATTTATTCATAGCCTGAAGATAGTAGCCGCAGCTGTTGTATTGCATGCTTTGATAGGATTGGGAAAAAAATTAACACCTGATAAAACCCGGCTCGCTATTGCGATTGTAGCTGCTTCGGTTATGTTAATCTATCCATCAGCATGGATGCAAATTCTACTGATTGTAGGAGCTGGGATGCTGGGTTTAAAACTCTTTAAAAATAGGACTGAGTCAAATGTGAAACCTTTTTCTGTGAACATATCCAAGAAAACAGGAGTTATCTCATTAGGGATACTTGTTTTTTCACTTATTGCGCTTCCTATCCTAACGAAACTCACGAATAATCCTCTAGTTAATATATTCGATATATTTTTTAGAGTTGGCTCATTAGTTTTTGGTGGAGGGCATGTAGTATTGCCGATGATTGAACGAGAAATTGTACCACAAGGTTTGTTGACAGCCGATCAATTTCTGGCAGGATATGGAATGGCACAAGCTGTTCCTGGACCTTTGTTTACCTTCTCTAGCTACTTAGGAACCATGATGGAAGGAATGACAGGAGCAATAGTAGCCACCATCGGAATATTCTTACCATCATTCTTGCTTATTGTAGCAGCTTTACCTTTTTTGAATGAGTTACGTAAACGTTCTTCCTTCCAAGGTATTCTGATGGGTGTTAATGCAAGTGTTGTTGGAATTTTACTTGCTGCATTCTATGATCCAGTTATCAAAAGTTCTATCTTTGATGCCTCTGACTTTGCCTTAGGAATTATATTATTCGCCCTATTAAACATTTGGAAAGTTCCAGCTTGGCTTATTGTCATATTAGGTGTTGCAGGAGGATATATGTTTAGTTTTATTAGTACAATATAAATGTAGCAATTTGTAATTAACCTATAAATGAGGATGTCATCAAAAGATGACATCCTCATACAATTTAATCCTACTTGACAATACGCCAATGTCCGAATTTGTGATCGTTTGTCTTTCTTTGTCGAAAGCATTTACAAAAAAACCTATATCATGCATAATACTGAATGGTTATTCATGAAAACTAGGAGGATTTTACAATTGAAAACAAAATTAATGCAATCTATTAACACGAAGAGACAAGAAATGATTCAGTTGGCAATGAATAAAGGATTTACAAACAAAGAAACAGTTAAATGTAGTAAAGAACTTGATAGCCTACTCGATTTATATATGAAGGTTAAGACTACAACACCCCTTTACTCTTCCTCCTCAATTGGTTAGGATAACTGCCTAAGTTGCTTCTAAATATGATAATTAAGACTTATCCATGTTTATTCAAGTAAAACACGACAAACAAAAGAAGCAAGGAAAAAAGGAAATAGTTCATCAAAGAGCAGTTTAAAAATTGCTCTTTTTATTTTTGTCAAAAACAAATAATCCTCTCAATATTACAATTAGGTTACAAATTGTAATTAAGTAATTAATATTTCTGAAATTTTGTTATACTTAGGGCAAATTTACTATGGGAGGTAAAATAATGAATCCACTCACCTTGTATTCAAAGTTATCTCGTGATTTTAAACAGAATTTAGATAGAGAGCTTTCAAGCAAAGAGGAAGACTTTATAAAGTGGATTATAGAGCAGGAAACTGATAAGGAAAAACAACGATTAAAAAGGACAGTCAATTTTTAATTTTTCATACTTCCTTTTTTTCTCTAGTTTCTGCCTTTTAAGTATGCAGTTGAACAGTTACTTCCAGGTTACTTTCTCTCATAAGTGAACTTGAACCTATCAAGCAAATGTAACTTTTCTCCCCTTTATGATATAACTGATTTTCTACTTTTTAAACTCCATTCTCCAGCTGTAATAATCATTTGTTGGATTCTTTTCATAATGTAAATATGCATTAAATTTATTCCCTTTTTTGCTTGCTAAACCTTTCACATAGGCAGTTCCGCTAGTCAATAAGGATTTTACCATAGTTTTCGTTGGTTTTTTCTTCATCGTTGCTAGGTACTTATCATTCTTCCAAATAACAAATTTACATCCACTCTTCCAATTGCTACATCCAAACCCTTTTTTGCCTTCAATAATCTTACCGTCACACTGTGGGCACTTTCCAAGAGGTTCCCTTGAGACGGTAGTTGATGTTAATTGGTTGATAATCCCCGCTTGATCATCTCTGATCGTTTCAACTGATTTCCGGGTAAAATCAAAAACAACACGTAAAAATTCATCTTTTGTCACCGAACTTTTTTCAATATCTGATAACGTCTTCTCCAGACGTCCTGTAAATTCCAAGTCAAATATCTCGTGAACAGGAAAGGTTTCCACCAATTTTGTTCCAAGTTCTGTACTTGCTAGACTTTTACTTTGCGCAGTGATATACCCTACGTCTTTTAGTTTTTTGATAGTTTCTGCTCTGGTTGCTGGGGTACCAATGCTGAATCCAGTTAAGACACCGCCCATGATTTCCTCAACATCATCCTCTTTAAAGCTCTTCCCACACGTCTCCATGACCCGAAGCAAGGTTCTCTCTGTATGGCTCTTCGGTGGCTTAGTTACATGACTGGAAACCTCTGAATCTACCACGTTTACTTGGGCATTTTCCTTGACGAGGGGCAACAGAATATCCTTCGACTGAATCTTCTCGACCTTCTTCCACCCTTCCACTAGTTGTACCTTACCCTTAGAATGAAATAACCCCTTTCCCTCTATTTCGGAAACTTTTGTAATTAACTTTGTTTCTTCATATACAGCTATAGGCATAAACTGGATAATAAAACGATTCTTAATCGCTGAATAGACTAATTGTTGGTCACTACTCAAACGAGAAGGCTTCATGTAAGTAGGAATAATGGCACTGTGACTTTCAACCTTTGCACTATTAAATACGCGCTTTGATTTCATAAACTTGATTTCATCTTTATAGGGTAGACTTTCAGAAAGTGTCTTTAATACGTTTGCCGCTTTTCCTACTAGACTATCATCCAATGCTGTACTTGGCGTTCGAGGATATGTAATGAACTTCTTTTCATATAATGACTGGGCGACCTTCAACACTTTATCTGACGTCCATCCATTATATTTACTCGTAATATATCCTTGTAGATTAGATAGGTTGAACAAAAATGGCGGGAATTCTTTCTTTTTTTCTACCTGCTTATCAATAATACGTGCTTGTTTACCAGAAAGCTGTTCTTGAAGTGTTAATAGGATGTGCTGTTCTTTGAACTTTTCTGTCTTTCCTTCCATATATGTACCGTGAAACTCATTGCTGTCACTCGTTTGAAAGGTTGCAGTTAGTTTAAAGTAGTTTTCGGGAACAAAGTTTTCTATTTCCTTGTCTCGATCATAAATGATTTTTAACGTCGGCAATAAAACCCTGCCTATATTTAGAGCTTTCCCGCTTCCTTTTTGATATTTCAGTGTAGCAACTGATGTTAAATTAATTCCAATTACCCAATCAGTCCACTGTCGGCTGATGCCCGCATCCTGCAATGGCTGCATCGCCTCGTTTGGCTTCATTTGTTCAATACCTCTTCGGACTTCATCTGGAGTCCATTCGTTAATTAACAATCGATAAACAGGTTTATTTGGTTTTAAGTTATTAATAATACTGTCCCCTATAACTTGTCCTTCCCTGTCATAATCACAGGCAGAAATAACTAACTCCACATCATTTCTGCGCATCAAATACTGAATAATCTTCAATTGTTTCCTAGCCCCACTATCGGCTATATCCCTATTTCGCGGATTACTTTTTACTTTGTATTTAAATTCTTCCGGGATAAATGGAAAATTGTCCATCTTCCATCTACCCATTTTGCTATCATAATCCTTTGCATCAAAAAGTTGCAGGAGGTGACCAAATGCCCAAGTAATAATATAGCCATTTCCTTCAAAATAGCCATCTTTCTTATCTTTGATTTTAAGAGCATCTGCAATGTTTTTTGCAACAGAGGGTTTTTCAGCTAGTATTAGTCTCATATTTTTCACCTGATTTACTGTTTTTTTCCAGTATACCACAACATCCGCTTGAACGGAACGGACGTTCTGGTTTATTCAGAAAACATTTGTCAGTTCCCACTCTTTAATTTTAATACGTTAATTTGAGGTGGATTAAATAATCGGAATCTCAAAAAGGAAATCGCATCACTACTGCCCAAACCCGTGCTGACATACTGTTTGATACCTTTATATTCCCATAACCCTTTTACGCGGTCTTGTGGTGGGAAGTAACCACCATTTCCGTACCAAGCTTCTGGAACAAAAAGAGCCCCTACAAACGGAAAGCGAATTTGTCCACCGTGATAATGTCCTGCTATTAGTAAATCATACTCTCTGAGTGACAGGTTTGGAGCATTTATAATATGATCAATTCTGGCATCAACTACAGGGTAATGGTTCAGCGCAATTAATACATCAGGATCTTCAGCTTTTTCTAATTCGCCCATCAACTTTTGTTGGTAAGCGTGATACTGTTTATTTGAAGCATAGGATGATTTAGGAATTCCGTTCGTTATCCCCAGGTTACCTATTGATAATTCGAAATTAACAAATTTAAGATCTGCTTCACCTATTTCAATTGTATCCGAAGCCTCTAAGAATGTAATACCTCTTTTTTCTATCCCTTGTACAAAATCACTTTTTTCAACATCCTGATTCACGCTATAGCTTTCGGGGTCTGCATTTCCAGGTACATACCATGCATATTCCTTGTTGCTAATGCTTTCTAGAATTGAATAAAAAGGATTAAAGTTTGTACTATTGACTCCATCCAGCATATCTCCAGTAAAAACAATGGCATCGTAATTAGTAGAATTAATCGTCTCTATTAGCTTCTTTTGATTCTTACCAAATACCTTTTCATGCAGATCGCTAATTTGAAGAATTGTGAAACCATCCAGTTGTTCAGGTAGATCATCTATTGCTATTTCCTGTTCAGCAACGGTTATACGGTTATTGTCCCAGAATGTGTATACTGCTAGAACAACAAATGCCAACAAAAAAACAATCAAAATTTTTCCTCCTATTTTCTTCAATGACAATCGCTCTCCAATATACGATATTTTTTACGGATAACTCTTTTTCGAGTCAATTCCGAGTCGTGACAGTTCTTACAAAACTAGTACTTCTTTGCCTGTATAAAGAAATTAAATTGAACAAATAAGAGCGCTCGTTATGATTGCATTTCAGTTCAGATATTACATCATAGTTCCTGGGGAATAACCAATTTGATAGCTCCATAATGCTATGTTTGGTGGTATCATAACTAAGGAACTGATAATCAATAAAATCAATATATTGGGCAAGCTTCTTCTTTTTGACTCCCAAATAATGATATCGTTTCTTTTGTGAATACTTTTTGAAACCATCTAACATTGGATATTCATAATAAACGATAGACAACGTACGCTGTAGTCTTTTTAATGTACGATGAGCTTTAGCGTCATTAAAAAGATCCTTATAATTTAACTGGTCCTTTAAAACATAAATCATTTGAATAATATCCAGGAAATGTTTTGAGGAATCTAAATTATGTCTCCATCCATGAAGACACATCATATAAAACGAATGATAATCAGAAAGAGTTTTTACATATTGATAATGTTCTAGCTGAATAGCCCCATTCCAAAACTCTTCTATTCTGAAACTAGACGTTGATTCCTTTAGTATATCCCAATGAATCTCAACCGTCAGTGGAACCGGTGAGCCAGGTATCTTTTTACTAAAACTGCAATGAAAATGGGATGGAATTGACTCTTCTTCTAATACAAAACCCATTGATTTAACAGTTTCGATGGCCAAATCTGTATCTTTTTTTCTAACCAGAATATCTATATCTGAAGTGTCTCTAGCACCTAAATGACCAAAATACCTTACCGCAAAATATACGCCTTTTAGTGGCATTATTTCTAAACCAGTCGTCTCAAATTTCTCAAGAATTTTGTCTGTCTGACTTTTTATAAATAAATTTTGATAGAACACTTCACGATAATTTTTCGCTAATCTCTCTTGAAAAAATGTAGGGGTACTCTTTAGATTCCCTTGATTCATTAAAATTTGATAGACCTGAGGTGATAATGAATGAAACTCAATATCCTCAATCATTTGGTCATAAAAAGCAACGTCATTTGGCAAGCTGAAATCTGGATTATATAGCTTATTCATAATAAGATTTTGAATCAAGGAACCCCCCACCTTTCTATTTAACTGCACGCATGGGTTGAAGACCAGCAGTGTTGGTTTCATCTGGAGAAAATTTGGTTTTGTTTAGGTCACGGTATAATCCAGGTTGGCTTATTAAATCTTCATGGTTCCCCTTCTGGACAACCATTCCTTTATCCATAACTACAATTATATCTGCATGTTGAATCGTTGATAATCGGTGAGCAATAACCAATGTTGTACGACCCATCATTAATTTATCAAGTGCTTCCTTTACGGAATACTCGGTTCCACTATCTAGTGCAGAAGTTGCCTCATCTAACAAGAGGATTGGAGCATCTTTTAATATTGCTCTTGCTATCGAAATTCTTTGTCTTTGTCCACCTGAAAGTTTCAAACCTCTTTCTCCAATTTCAGTATCATAGCCAGAAGGCAGTGTCACAACGTCTTTATGGATATTAGCACTTACCGTTGCTTTAAGCATCTCTTCTTCTGCAATTAGCGGGCGTGCCAACATTAAGTTCTCCCGTATCGTTCCACTAAACAAAAAGGTTTCTTGGGGAACATAAGCAATAGAATTTCTAATCTCGGAGACAGTAGCATCATGGATAGAAGAGTCATCGATAAGAATTGAACCAGTCTGTGGGCTGTAGAATCTCTGCAGCAAATTAAATAAAGTTGATTTACCTGCACCACTAGGGCCGACAATTGCTATCACTTTACCAGTTTCAATTCGTAAGTTGAAATTCGTAAAAACATTATTTTCACCATCATAACTAAATGTAATATCCTTGAATTCTATACTTTCATGAACTGGTTTTGACGGAGAATTGGAAGGTAGTTTCTTAGATTCACTTGGTTGATCAAGTAAGGTGGTGATACGTTCTAAAGCAGAAATAGACCATTGATATCCAGCCCACTGTCCTGCAAGGCCTGTAAGAGGATAAACAAGATGATTGATCAGATTGATAAATGTCAACAAAGCACCAATAGTAATTATATTATCCGTTACAAAATATGCCCCGATAATCAGGCTGACCAGAAAAGTAATTGATCCAACAGCTTCTCCCCCAGCGGAAAACCATCCTCTCAACTTGGCATCTTTTAATTCTAAGGAATAAAGTTCTTGATTTTTACTGTCATATTTTCTAAAGAAGATTTTTTCTAAGGTAAAAGACCGAATTACAGTGAAGCCATGGAAGGTGTCATTTAAACTCTTATTGATACTACTAATCAGGTTATGTATTGTACGACTATTCTTTCTAAATAATAACCCAAATATCGCTCCCCCGACAATTGCTATAGGAGCTACCGCTAAACTTATCAAAGATAATTTCCAACTGATTTGGATTAAATAAACAAAAGCCGCAATGGAGATAATTGGCAGTCTTATTAAGTTCATTAATCCTCTTCCGATTACCGCATCAACATTATGAAGATCATTGGTGAAATGGGATACTAGTTCCCCTGAATGAATATTGGAGAGCTTTTTACTTGGTAAAAGTAAAATATGTTGATATAAGTCCAAATTAATATCTTTTTTAACCGCGTTTACTGCTATTGTTTCCAGATATGTATCTACAAAATTTAATATAATGCTAATAACCGATAAACCTATACCAACTAGCAGTAACCACTTAAGTCTAATAAAATCACTCTGGACCGCAGCATCGGTTATATTTCCAAAAAACCATGCAAAGGCTAAAGTAATGGCAATATCACTAAACAATAACAGAAAGAGCCCAATATAAGGTTTTTTATGTTTTTTAATATACGGTAAAAGCATTAGAAATATTGTTTTCATTTCCTTGACGGAAAAATATTGTTTGATGTTGAGATTTTCTACTAGTTTTTTACTAATCATACGTACACACCTCTAAACTTTTACAGTTCTTTCAACTCTTTTTTGTTAAGAGACGTCCTTAATAAGGCAGGCAATAAGGGAAAGAAAAGTATCATTTTACACCATATATACACAAATAGGTTGGTTACTTTTATCCTCAATTTTCCTTTTCTTATTAGGGCTAATTTTCCAATGATCTGTTTATGATGAATAGGTTCGTCTACCCCAAGATTGGTATCTCCTTTTAATAAATATTCCACTTGATGATCATGAAAATGAGATTTTAATAACCGATGGCTGACTAATGCTCCTGCTGAAGATTGGTATAAAATGATATCTCCTTTTTTCATGCTTGAAGCTTTACATGAAACAAACCGACAAATATCCCCTTTTTGGATTAAGGGGTACATACTCGTTCCTTCAGCGGGAAGTTCAATCCATCCATTATTTCGAACGACTTCTTTAATAAAATAAAACGTTTTTGAATTAGCTTGCATTCTCGACAAGTCCATATTTAATCAAATCAGATATGAAAATTTCTACATCTTCTCGAATTGACTGATCTTTTAACGTATACTGTTCCTCCACAGCCCTGGTAATGCCATTAATCGTTTGTTGCTTGTGAAGTATTTTCCAACAGTATCCACCAACTTCATTTAACGTAGTGATTGTGTATGATTGTGAATCCAATATTAGCCATTCACCATCGAGTTCAGTCGTCTCAATGTCTTGTTTACGATTATATTTCTTCATTAGAAATCAACTCCCAAAATGTGTCATTCTTTTGAAAATGAAGCTGGTAAGCGGATACCTTTCCCACCAACAACTTTAATAAATGAAAGATTTTTACTGTCTCATCTTGTTTATAGGACCAATAAAAAACGTTATCCGTTAATTGTAGAAGCGCTTCTGCCTTTTTTAATTTAACCCTTTTATTAGAGAATGCCTGATGCAACAAATCAATACTCCACAGAGGAGCTGTTTGTTTATTACCCTTAGGTTCTATTTCGCTTCTGAAAGGGGAATTAAAAACAGTAATGCTGTCTTCAGTAACTTTCAAAATAGTTGCTTCATCTGAAAGAAGTTCTCTTGGCAGTGACAACTTAGCAGCAGTGGACTTCCCTGCACCAGAGTTACCTGAGAACATATGTGCATAGTCATTATCAATTACACAGGAGGAATGAATTAACAATCCCCAATTACGATGAACTATAAATGAACTATATAGATTCATTAGAGCGTGCTTTAGCGCAAGTTCATCATAAAATAGTATTTTTGCCTCACTATAGCCCGGATCGACTTCGATTAGGTAGTCAGCCCTTTTAAATGCGATTTTATTTTGTTTTTCTTCTATCGCCACTTCATAATTTAAAAAAGAAGTACCATAACCTTCTGCTAGGTTAATAATTAAATCTGGTTCACATACAGGCGGCTGTGCTATATAGTGGTAACTTTTCATTATATTTTTTTTCATTTCATCAGAAGTACATATGAATCGCACAAAATGTTCCCCTATTTTTACATTTAAGGTCTTCACTCTATAAACTCCTCGTGACACTAATTTGAAAAAACTATAACGCCATAACAAAGAGCCGATTGTATAGGTAGGACCCTTTGTTATGCTGAAACTTATTTATTTTTATGTGGTTTCTTGGGCTTGTAAGGATCATGCTTGTATTTATCCCCATCACTTTTCCCTGGGTCGTTTGAAACAGGTCCTCGTCCCTTATTCCAACTCTGCGAAGTCTCAAATTGGATCGGCTGATGATTTAAAACTTCTGGTCTGCTATAATTAGTTTTTTTCATTATTTCACCTCCTGTCAAAATACCGTTCCATATAAAGAACGTATTAGGTAAAAATTTTTGCTTACACGCTCCTTATATTATAACTGTTATTCGGTTCTTTTTAAAGAACAATCATTCGACACTTTTTTCACTTATTTTATAATCGTTACCTGGTAGCTTCCAGTTGATTTCGTAATAGATGACTGAACATATTTTTCTTTTCTTCTGCTAATTGTGTGAAACCACCTTTTTGGATTACTTTTCCCTCTTCTAATACAACAACTTGATCCGCATTTCGGATTGTTGATAAGCGATGTGCAATAACAATGATAGTCATCTTTCCCTTTAATCGTTCCAATGCTTCTTGGATTTTAGCTTCATTTTCTGTATCGAGTGCACTCGTTGCCTCATCCAACACAAGGATGGATGGATTTCGTAGGATCGCTCGAGCTAATACAAGACGTTGTCGCTCTCCCCCAGACAGTTTTATCCCACGATCACCTATCAGTGAATCAAGTCCATTTGTGAGCTTCCTTACAAATTCAGCCGCAGATGAAAATTCTAATGCTTCCCACATTTTCTCTTCACTTGCGTTCGGTTCGACCAATAGTAAGTTTTCTCTTATACTGGCATTGAACAAAAAGGGATCTTGTGGAACATAACTAATCGCATGTCTTAATGAGAGAAGATTATCATTGGTCAGCTGTTTTCCATCAATTAAAACCTGCCCTTTTTCCGGTTGATTTAGCCCCATTAATACATCTATCAACGTACTTTTACCTGCACCGGACCGTCCTACAAATGCTGTCATCTGATTTGATGGAATGACTAGATTGATATTTTGCAAAGCATATGTCAGTTCATTCTGATTATATCGAAAGGAGACGTGATCACATTGAATATTGTACTTTAAGTGTAGAGGGGGAATTTTATTATCCATTCCCATTTCGAATTCTCGAGCATTCCTGCATTCATGTTGCAAAGCCTTTACTGCTTTAAGGGCTGGGATCGTTGTTGCTATTTGCTCCATTGAAGATTGAATACCCGCAACTCTTGGCCAAAGCCTGGAAAAAATAATAATAACTAACATTAATTGACCCGCCTGTGCACTAAATACTGTAACGGCTACATAAATAAATGCCGCAATTAATACACTAGATGCGACTTTATAATATAATTGAGAAGTTGTTTTCAATTTCGTGTATTCCACTTGTTCATTTTGCATCCTATTTGTAATGGAACCAAACCAATCCATTCTAGAGCTTTCTAGCGTATTACACTTTATATCCTTTATTCCATTAATTTGATCCGTTATTCCAGCAAGGTAGTTCTTCCCTAATTCATAATTTCGTTTTCCGAGAGCCAAAGATTTTTTTAGAAATTTCCGATTTAAAAAGATAAGAACCAGACCAAAAAGTAGTACAAAGATGGTTATATTTGGTGAGAGCCAGAAAGCTAGCCCTACCTGGATAAATGTAAACACAAGAGAAGAAACAAATTTTAAAAATGAATTCGTTCCTGCACTGGCACGTGCCAATTCTGCCGTTAATATGTTAATAAGATCAGATTTTCTTTGTTTTATGAAAAAATCCCAATTTGAGTAAAGTAATGAACCGTAAGTTTCCATACGCATATGTCTTAAAAAACCAAGCTGAATAACCGCATTTTTAACTGTTAACTGTCGATTCACTACATTTTGAGCAATCACAACAAAGACAAATATCCCCAAAATCAACGGTAAACCCAATGAACTTGGAATATTATTTACGAATCCAAACATACTCATAAATGGTATTTCTTCTACACCCATATCGACAATCCCACTCATACTAATTAAAGCAACTAATAATATGATTCCAATACCTTCAAGCAAACCAATAGCAGTCATTGCAACAAGATTTATATAAAGAATTTTTCCAGAGTACGCGTGTATTTGTTTTAAAAAATAAAAAACATGACCCATTCGTTTGTCCCCCTAAGGTAATGCATGCTTCCTTATTTTTCTTGTTTTCCTCCAAGCCCATAATATCGGACGCAACGGAAAATATAAAAAATGAAGCCGTTTTGGTAGTGGCAGTGTTTCTGCATCTTCAGGATATGGATACAAGAAACTGATAATAAAAATAATTTTTTGCTGAAAAGACATTAAAGAAAACAAATGCCGTTTGTGATAGCGAGCAACTTCGTCAGGAACAGGGTCAGTATGTAAATTTATCATTGTCTCGAGGTAAAATATCGCTCCTTGAGCTAATTTTCTTGGACGTTTGCTTATAAATAATGATTTCATTTCATTTTTTAATGGTGCATTTAACAACTGTGATGCCAAGATAATACTCTGTCCACCTATACCAAGGAAATAATTTGATTTTAATAATTTGTGAACCATTTCCCAATTAATGTTTTGTTTCATAATGCGGTGAATATCTACTACCCAACGTAGACGTGACCAACCATGACGAGAACCGTGTGATACAAGAAATAAAAACAAATCTTCTTTTCCTAGTAAATAAACAGGAAAACTTGTAAGTGTACTCTTGTTTTTTCGTTTCCATAATTCGTAAAATCCTGGTTCTTTACTTGGACCTGGATTCAGCCGCCAATGGATTTCTAATTTAATATTTTTTACTGGGTGTATGTATGTAACATGATGATGTCTCCATTTCCAGTCATTCAACACCGTTTGTATATAATCATCTTTCTTATACCCATGACTAACAAGTAGTTGTTCTGCTTGATCAATTTTTTCTACGGGAATCAGCATATCTAAATCATTTGACGTGCGAAACGAAACGTCACCGTATAGTTCATTGGCAAGTACTGGCCCCTTTAAAAAAAGAAGACTTATTTGACTTTCTGCAAACCATTTACTTACACGTTCCATTTCACCACTTAAATGGAGCATTTGAAATGTATTTCGCATGTACTGCTGCTGCAGAAACTGTCTTACGTATGTTGGAACCAACTGCTCTTCAAGTAGCTTTATTTTATTATGGAGTAATGGATATACACGGTGATGCTTCGCCTGATTAATAAAAACGTCCCAATTGATCTTGTTGCATAGTTCTATTTGAATTTCTTTGATGTATTCTTCATTTCCTTCTTTTAGTAACGCAAGAATTAGATTTACTTCTCTAGGGATACGCGCGAGATCAAGTGTGTTATCCATAGTTTTCTCCTTCTAGATCTTTCATTTGTACTACCTTTGCAAACTTGGCAACAACAGTGAAGTTCTCCATTCCTTCTGAACCAGAAACATAGAATGATCCACTCCTTAGCCAAGCGTGGGCAATTAAATCACCTTTATTATCTTTGGTGGTACCTAAGTACAGTGTCGAATCAATGTAACGACGTTCCAGCATTTTCTGACTTGCAATTGCTTTTACTAGACACTGACTCTCCCAGAAAGTGTACGGACTCATAATTCGTATTGCATTAGATATATTTTTTACTATTCCCGTGTGCTTTGAATCTACTGTGTATGCAGTTTCCTTCATATTTTCACCCAAAGATGGTGCAATTTTAGAGAAAGGCATGCCCTTGAGAAAACGAGCCCATCCTAAGCAAAAAAAGGCCTCCACCAATAACATTTTTGTTTTCCAATTCAATGAAAAAAAAGTCCTTATCTTTTTCATAAGGTTTAATCCTTTCTACAAATCTAGTATACGTTCAAGTAGCCATTTATTTACTTAAACCAAACATCATATTTAGTAACCCATTTTAAAGGTTGGTTAACCAACCTTTATACTATTTAAAATATAGAGGTTGGCTATGTAATGTTACTGATGAATGACTTAATTAGCTATCTCCAAGTTCTCCACAACCCGGATCACAATAGTGATTAAACCAATCACCCCAGTCTACATTCACCTTTCATTTCATCACTCCCTTTCGAAAAATTTGTGATTTAAGGCACTTTGAATTTGCTATAATAAATATGAAACTGTCAAGGGGCTGCCCCTTCTTCTATCTTAATCAGCCTTTCGTCCAATAATAGATTTAAGAAAGACAAGACCTCGTCCCGGCATTCATCTTGCCCGACCTCATAATGTTTCATTAAAAATGCTATTAGATCTTCTGTCGTAGTAGGGTCTTTAATTTGTTCCCAAATCTCCCCACCCATTTGCCCAAGGTTGTAATATTTTCCATTATGAATACTTAACATTACTTTTTCACCATCCATATCGCTTACAATGTTTCCTTGTTCCTGACTAAGAATACTTTGGTTTTTAATCATCTGGCTTTCTCTCCTTTACCTATTTTAGTTAATATTAAATTTGCTAACTCATGAGCAGTGAAATGGGAAACTGGCCGTTTAATTTCGTAAAGGGCAATTTTATTAACAATGCCTGCAGTTGTTCGAAAATGCCATTCCAATAATCCCAAATGGTTAATTAAAAAGTTGCGGTATGTATGGTTGAACAAGGTATACAGTCGTTCAAGATTTTTAATCGGATGAATTTCGATATCGTAATCATCCGTTTTATTTAGTTCAAAAACTCCAGCCAGAGGTACTGGTGCAGTTGCAAATTGTTCTGGAACTGGAACGGCAAATTTTGTTTCCCTGTCGATGATAGGGCGTAGGGATTTTGAATCAATACCAAATTGATCTAAGCTTTCTATCCAAAGTTTCTGTTGTGGATATGCAGGTGTAACAATTGGAATATTGTTTTCCTTCACCGTAACTGGAATTACGTCGTCACTTAGTAGTTGATATCCCCTGCTTAAAAATGCGGAAGCAAGTGTTGATTTGCCTGCACCAGAATCGCCTAATATCGCATATGCCTTTCCATCTAACAGAAGTGCACTTCCATGTAGTGGTAGTACTCGTCTTTGCATTAATAAAGCACCCATACATGTACCTAGAATATAGAGTCTAATTTGATCCTCTTTGGAACCATCTATAGGCGAAACAAAAATCTTTTTCCCTTTTTGAATTAGGAAAATAGCTGTGTATGGAACATGAAATAAAACGAAGTCCTCTTTAACAACAAAATATTTGTTTTCCCCCGATAGTTTAGACCACATATTTAGTAAATCAGCGTAATGTATACCAATATCCGTCAATTCCTCGTCCGTATTTATCTGAGGCAACTCTGGCAGAGGAAATTCACTAGAAATATTCAAACCGAAAGCTCGGTAGACGTTTTTTTTCACAGTATCTATCATTGAAATTCTCCCCTATTTTTAAGTTCGTCTTTAAACCTGCCTTAAAGCATGTAGTGTCAATTAGAAGGTATAATACTTTTACAATGTTTTGCTAATTATGTATAGACCTGCATACCACGGTATGCAGGTCTTGTTTTTCATAAGTATTTATTAACTGTAATGAACAACATCGTCTTCCATTGCGTCAGGATCAGGTTGAACCTCATCTGGGTAATGTAATCCTGGTCCCGCCATAGTCATATTAATATCAAGTACCTCTAATAATGGCTTACTCCATGTCTTTTTCATGTATTCACCTCCTTAGAAAGTTTTTTTAATAAATCGATACACAATTAAACTTCGCATTAGTAACTTGAATTCTGAATCAAGTATAAGTTCCGGCTTTGGATTTTCCTTTACTTTTGACATTGCAGATTTAATTATATTCAGATTAAGATATTCAGCCATTGCCGGGTCCGTGGTAATACTTTGGAATTCATTTATCAATTCGGACCACTGTGGAAGCAGTCTTTGGATACCATCTACTCCCTGTGCTCCTTTTACCAAGTGATTTAACCTCACTTTATCAGGTAAGATATTTTTAGTTACCCTACGAATTAGTGATCGATCCACGCCCCTTTGAATATACTGCGAATCTGGTACAGATAAACAAAACCGGACAACCCGGAGGTCATTCGTTGGATCACGGTTCCAGATTGAGTTTCTCAAGGAAAACTTTGTATCAACTGTTCCATTACTCCGATAAAATAGTTTCTCAAACTGATTTTCTCTAGCTCCAAAGGTACTTGGTAAGATAGAACCTGTTTCATCTATACCAAAATTTTGTATCCTTTCAAATACGTTTGTTCTTTCAGCGAATGCTGGATTAATTAACATCGGTATGGAAGGCTCTGATCTAAAGCTGAATTTATTTTTTATCGATGGAAATGTTTTTTTTCCTATAACTGAGAATACCCTTTTTCTTCCTGTTCCTTTAACATGAATAAATGCATTTATTTCTCTGTTTAGATTTATCCAACGAAGACTCCTGAATAGCTTCGTATAATAATCTAAAGCATTTCCCCACGAAATAGTATAATTACCCCGCGATCCATTTAAAAGCACCTTCACCCCCTGTTGGCTAGCTACTTCATATATTCCAGAAATCCAATAGGAGTTTTCAAAAAATTTATATGGCTTTTCAAGTACATCCAACCATTCATCCATTACAGTTAATGGACTTCTATCGGGAAAACTTAGATAGTTTGGTTTAATATTTCCGACATGATTAACAGTTGATTTAATAAAAGGTCTCTCATCTGCTAATTTACTTTTTGGGGTCCAGTCTTCGAAACCATCCATCGGAACATAGCTGAACGTGTGTAATTCTTTTTTATTTTTTTCTAGGGCTTTTGCGGCAAAACCAACAACAGAACCAGAATCTAATCCTCCACTTAAGCGTGATCCTACCTTATGATTAGTTCGCAAATAACTATTGACCACATTTCCAAATAGTTCTTTAAAGGCTTCCTCGTACTCGGTATTTGACTTTAAATTTAATTTATATTTCGTAGTTAATGTGTTGTATCTTGAAAGAGTAACATTACCTTTAATTACTGATATCGTGTGTGACGGAGGAATTTGATCTATCCCTTTATACACAGTTGAAGATGGATCCACAGTATCAAACATATCCGGAATAGCGAGAAAGTCTGCAAGCCACTGTTCGTTTAAACTTTTCTCCACATATGGCAATGACAATAATGATTGCATCACTGTACAAAAAGCAAAACGATGATGTTTATTGTAATAATAAAGGGTTCTTGCACCTGAAAAGTCCCTAGCACCAAATAACTTTTGTCTTCGCTCATCCCAAATCATAAACGCAAAGTCTCCTACTAAATGTTTTGCTACCTCATCTCCCCATTTAGAATACGCTAATAAAATTAATTGACTATCTGGCATGGTTTTTCTTTTAAATTTCTTAACCTGCAATTTATGAAATAATTCGTCACGATTATCGATAATGGCATCAGCTGTAATTGATAACTGCCTTTCATAGTCATAATAAGGAAGTGGCTCTCCAACCGATTCGGGAGTTATCCATAGCGCATGGCATCCAAGAAAGACGTTCTTTTGTTGCCAAATTTGTACGTCATCAGCAGGGAACTTCTGAAGAGCTTGCATCATGCCATTGCTTTGCTCGTTAGATATAGGTTCATTATTACTATTGTAAATCCCAGCTATGGCGCTCATAATTTTCTCTCCCACATTAAAGGTTATTCTTAATAAAGAACAATAAAGGTAACAATTACCACAAAAACATTTCTTCAGACACTTTGAGTACTGTTTTATGGTTCAATCATTAAGTTCTATATAAAGAACGATATCACACATAATTAATATGCACAAGTGAAAGTTTAATTATCATCATAAAAATGGTTTATTTTGACTACATTACAGATTTCTCTAATTGATTATCAGTGGCTACAAGCCTTCCATTACTAATTTTAAATACAATATCGCAATTTTCTATTGTACTCAATCTATGCGCTATAATGATCAATGTCTTCCCACCTTTTAAACCATCAATTGCCTTCATAATTTCTTTTTCAGTTTCATTATCTAATGCTGATGTTGCTTCATCCATAAATAATATCTCGGGGTTATGATATAATGCTCGAGCGATTCCTATCCGTTGGCTCTGCCCCCCTGATAAGCGAACTCCCCTTTCTCCAACAGATGTATCCAATTGTTCTGGAAGTGCTTCAACAAGCTCTTTCAATTGAGCCTGATCTAATGCTCTCCACACTTCATCATCATCAATTTGTCCGCTATCTATTCCAAACGCAACATTGCAACGGACGGAATCATCTGATAGAAATATAGATTGAGGGATATACCCTATTTTTTGTTGCCATAAAGTTTTTAGTTCATACAAGTTTTTACCATCTATCAAAACTTGCCCTTTTTCTGGACTAAATAGCCCCAATATTATATCAACAAGTGTTGTTTTTCCAGCACCAGATTCCCCTATAAACGCAACTGATTGACCAATTGGAATTGTTAAAGATATATCCTGTACTGAAAATTCCTTCTGATTAGGATAACGAAAAGAGACTTCATTTAATTTTAATGAATCAATAAATGCTCTGTTACCTTTATTATTCACAATGGTTTCTGTTTCATTTCTCTTATTAATAGTTGTGAAATTATCGTTATTCATAAACAAATCATCATAGACAACTTTTAGCGCAGGTTGACTATACCGAATAGTTGTTATAAGCGCGACTACACGTGTAATGGAAGGCATTAAGCGAAAAGCTGCCATAGCAAAAAGCGCCATTGTTGACACAAGTTGGGTAGTGCTTGTTCCTTGGTACACTACGATTAGCATTGTTATAAGAACAATAGATACCAATAACGTTTCTATAAAAAGTCTTGGTACTTGCTCCAACATCTTCATATACCTACTATTGTTCGCCTTAATTTGGCTTTGGCCGGTGTAAGCTTTAATAAAGTAATTTTCTTTCCCTGACACTTTAACTTCTTTTCCTGCTCCTAATCCTTGATTCACCCATTTGATCATCGTTCCGTTAACTTTTTGTTGTTCTTCACCTAAATAACTGATTTTTTTACGAAGAATTGCAAAAAACAAAAAAACACTTCCACCTAATAAAATAGTAGCTACTATTGTTGCAACTGGGGCTGTCACTAAAAGCAATACTAAAATGCAAGTTGTCACAAGAATTTCCGTAAATAACTGAAATCCCGATATGACTATTCCTTGAAACACCTTAGATACTTCTCCATTCACATTACGTAATAGATCTGCTGTATTTCGTTGTAAATGGAAAGTGTATGGTTTAATCAAATATTCTTTAAACAAATCACGTGATAACTTAACTTGTTGATTTAAGATGACTCTAAATTGTGCATAGTTAAAAAGAAGTAAGTATAGGTTTTTTAAAAGAAATACTATCAGTAATAGTACTACGGAGAATATGATAAACGATGTTGTTGATTGGAAATTAAACAAATCGTATATATACGATAAAACTGCTTGTTCTTGAATGATATCGGGATTTGTTACAATTCCAACAAAAGGAACAATTAACCCTATTCCTACTGTCTCAAATAAAGCTGCTAGTATCATCATAAAAAACAAAATTAATAACTTTTTCTTTTCTCTTTTATTAAAGAGAATTAGTATTTTTTTTACAATACCCTTCAATTTGTTCACTCCTTTTTAATTTATTATTACCCATCCATACTGTTCACATAAGATTGGAACTTATTTTTAGCAAGTACAAACCTATAAAAAATAGTTACATTTCTTTGAATACAGATTAATTTAAGGGCCTTGTAGTACAAAGATGGACATCTATAAATTAATATGTCTTTATAGAATTCCTCATCATTCATAATTGATGATAAAATATTAAGTTTTTTATTTAATGTTAAGGTACTGTTTACCACATCATTCATATAGGATAAAGTAACGCCAGCATAGTAACTTTTTACATTATTCTTATAAATTTCAAGATTATACTCAATGCATATATCAATTAAGAAGTTTTTGTTATCATAAATGTATTCATATAGGTTTTCTCTAAAGGTTCGTGTTAAAGAATCACTATTGCGTAAATAGTAATTGTATAGCGGCTGCTCAAGATAAACTAAACTCTTTATTACTTTTAACAACTTAAAATTTAGTCTTGCATCTTCACTATGATGTTTACCTTCTTCGAATCTTATATCACAATCTCTGAATATTGCCCCTCTATAAAGCTTGTTGAAACAAGGTACCAAACTATAAGTTTTATTGTTTAGTATGGATGGGATTATATAATCTTTAATTGACTTTTGACTTACGACACAATTACCCCTCCCCCAAATGGAGGATTGGGAGTTAGTATTATGTACTAAATTAACTGTTTTAATAGGGCAAACAACTATGTCCGCTTGAAATTCCAATGCATTTTCATACAATAATTCATACATATTTGGTTCAATAGTATCATCCGGATCAACAAATGCTATATAACTTCCTACTGCCATATTTATCCCTCTATTACGAGCTGAAGAAACTCCCCCATTATTCTTATGTATTACCTTAACCCGTGAGTCAATTTTAGAGTAATAATCACATATTTCTCCACATTTATCTGGAGATCCATCATTAACAAGTATAAGTTCAAAATCAGAAAATGTTTGTGCTAATATGGATTCTAAACAAGCTGATAAGTAATTCTCAACATTATAAATTGGTACAATTATACTAATAACTGGCTTCATATTTTCTCACTTCATTTCTCTAAGACTTAATAAAACTGGAGTAAAACGTTCGTATCCCACGTATAATATAATTTCTATTGATTTGTAATGAATAAGTCTAGTTTTTTAAATTGATTCCTAGATTCTAAACACACTTTTTCTTTATTAAATTTATTTGGTCTGGCTTTTACAGCATTTTTGTTTAGTTTTTCTAACTCCCTTATAAAACAACAATTTCCTTCTAAATCTAGATCCTTCAGTACGTTATATGTTTTGTCACTGTAAATAATAGGGAACACACTTTGATTATAAAGAAGTCCTAATATTATAGAATGAAACCTGGTTCCAACTATAAATTCACAAGCTTGGAATTTTGCAAGAAATATTTCAAAATCACCATTATAGTTTACTATTTCTATACTATTCCTATAATCTTCTTTCACCCTACTTTTTATATGATTAACAGTGATTAAATCTCCTTCTTTTTCACAAAAAGAAAATAATTTAATCTTATAACCAAGCTTAATATTATGTTCAACTAGCTCAATCATCTTATTGTTATAAGTTTGAAAATGTTTTTTCAAATCATTTCTTTTTTCTAAATTAATTAATGAGAAGCCTACACTTTTTTCTGTGGAGTTAGACTTTTTTGTTTCCAGGTTAAAAACAACGTCTGGTGCAACTCTTACATTATCAAATTCTTTAAAGATATTATAAGAATAGTTATCTCTAAAACAAATATCATCAAACGATGAAAAATATTTATTATGAGAATCAACAAACTTCTTATCTTTAAAAGGACCAAAATTAGCCCCTATAATAAATGATTTCTTTTTTAACCTGTTAAATTCACCAGGTAATACTCTCCTTTTAGTCAAAGCCTCTTCCCATCCTATCTCTTCCATAAATATAGATCCTCCTATATTTAAAAGGGCATCATATTTTTTATACTTTAATAATAGTTTATTTATTTTGTGGAAAGCATCGATTTTGCGTATCCCGAAGAAATTCACGCTCATACTTTTTAGTGTTTTTACATTTTTATAGTTTTTAAAAATTCCATTGTATCTGGTATTTGATGTAAGTAAATACCAATCTACAGTAGGATATCTATCAAATAATACTTTTAAAAATAAATCATCCCCCAAGTTTTGAGAAAAGTAAGCATTTACTAAAATTTTCTTTTTCAATTTCTTCCACCTCTGTTTTCATAAAATTGATCTAGTAATTCTTTACGATTTCAAAAAGTTTTTCTAGTTCAATAGTTGAATTGATTCTTTCCTTATCTAGGTTATTGGTAAAGATGTTACATAACTTTTTATTCTTTATTAGTTTCTTTACACCTTCAAGTAATTCAATTTCATTTATGTCTACAACAAGACCTGTCTTTTCATTTTTAATTTGTTCTTTTGCCCCAGTAAAATTAGTGGTGACTATTGGTTTTTGAAGAGCCTTTGCTTCAGCCAGCGTAATACAATATCCCTCATGCCTAGATGGTTGAACATATATATCACACTGATCCATGTATGGATATGGATTGGGATCTGAACCTAACAAGATAAACTTATCCTGGAGATTATATTCGTTTATTAACTTTTCATATTTACTTTGTGAGCTACCTTCACCTAAGCAATACCATTTGACTTTATATCCTTCCTTTACAAGCCTGCCTAACACTCGTATAGCTAAATCCTGGCCCTTTTCAGTTGTTAACCTACCAACAGTTAAGATCCTTACCCCTTCAAAATTATCAATAAATCCTTTTCCTTCTTTTGATTGATCCTGAATTACTTTCGGAGACACCATATTTAGAAAAACTTCAGTGTTTTTTTTTATTGTCGGAACTAATTCAATAAGTTTATTCTTTGCTTCATTAGAGACAACAAAAATCTTATCGAACTTTTTGTATAGCTTAGTCGCAAAGTTTTCGTCGAATCCTATTTTAGTAACATCAAAATGGATCCATTGAATTTTCTTTTTTGCCTTTATTTTATGGATAATAAAATAGCTTATGAAGTCCATTGGACCAGCATAAGCTACAGCAATATCATATTCATTTTTAAAGTTACGAACATCCTTTAGGATATATTTTAAAAAAACACTTTTATTTTTACTTACTTTAGATATTAGGTATATTAAGAGTAAATTAAATCCTTTTATTACGTGACCCGTTTTAAATAAGCTTTTGACCACTTCTCTTGGTGGCTTATTCAGTGAATCTTGTAATTCTTTATATTCCTTTACATACTCTACATGCACCTCACTTGGTATTGAAGCTAAAAATCCCCCATATTTCTCTAACATTAATATTGTGATCTCATATTCACTCTTCGGAATCTCTGAAATCATATTAAGTAAAGCCTTTTCTGTTCCACCTACATTCATATTTATGAGCATGAAAACTATTTTTTTCTTCATTATTTTACTCACTTTCATCCAATTAATTGATAAAACTTTTCGACTTCTTCAATGTTACCTTTTTTTTCACCCCTTAGATATTGAATTATAGTCTCTCTTAATTCTTTATCATTTATTAATTTCATTATTCCATCTGAGACTGCTTCTGGATTCATATCAACTACAATGCCGTTCTTTCCTTCTACCATCTGAGCGTATACTGCATCAAATCTTGTGGTGATAACTGGTACATTAAGCATTCGTGCTTCTGCAATTGCTAAACCAAATCCTTCAAATTTTGAGGTCTGTACATAGATGTCTGCATTTTTAATGAACGGATAGGGATTTGATCTAGTACCCAATAATATAAAGTGCTGGGTTAAATTGTTTTTATTTATAAATTCTTCTATTTCTTTGTGTTGAGGACCTTTTCCTAATACGTACCATCTGAAATTGATACCATTCTCTTTCAGCTTTTTACACGCATTTAAAGCTATATCATAACCTTTTTGATAATCAAGTCTACCTATAGTAAGGATTTTTACACCTGTAAAATTATCATCATAACTTTTTCCTATATTAGCCATTTCAACTATTAAATCCGGATTATTTATATCGTGAATCACTCCCACCTTTTCTGAACAATCGGGGAAGGTTTCCAAGAATATTTCCTTTGTTGTATCAGAAACAGCAACTATTTCATTATATTTATCATAAAAATCTTTTTGGAACGTTTTATCTTGTTCTTTCAATTTATAACTAACATTTACCCAAGCAAACTTCTTCTTCGCGCTTACTTTGTCAGCTATATAAAAAGTAGGGACACCTTGTGCGTAACTGATAGCAACATCATAGTATTTAGAGTTTTTTTCAATATTTTTAGAAATACTTTGCCAAAAAATCCTCGCTTTTTGTGAATTTTTATATTTTTTCTTTCGGATACCAGTAGAATATTTCACCCTTGAATAAAGCATTCTATAATTAGAGTTTTTTAAAGTGAAAATTAAAGATTCCTTTAAACCTAATCTTGTGTATTCTGTATACTTCAATGGCTTTAAAATAGTTACTTCTTTCGGGACTAAACTTTCAAGAATCGTTCCATGTGCAAAAAGCATTAAATCAACGGAGTACTTTGTGTAGTCCAATAATGACAACAAAGTTACTAAACTCTTCTCTGCACCTGCACAATCCAGTGAATCTATAGCAAATAATAATTTCTTTTTCATTTTATCAAGCTCCATTATTAGGTTATAGTTCTTCTTTTAACCTTTTGAAGAATGTCTTATATTTTAGTTTAATAGCTATTATTTTTAACTTAGCTATTTTCACTTTCTTTGTGAGGCTATACCACAACAATTCCATATTTATGTTACCAGGCCAGTCAGATAATAGGCTGTTGATCTTATGAATACCTTCTCTATCTTTAAAGGTGCGTTGCTTTTTCTTAATGCTTTTCACAGTATTTAATGCAGCAAATTTAATCCCTTCATAATAAAAATGATTTTCCGGATTAAAAATGATATCATCAACAGATTTTTTTATACTTAGCAATTCGTTATTATAGCTTCTAAGGCATTCAGAGTCTGAACCTTCTTCTAGTAAATTATGCCCATAATGGATAAAGTCTAAATTAAGAGACTCACGAATCCCGTATGCTGCCAGTACGGAATCCGAAGTGACACAAAAGCATTCATTATCGATAGTTTTATCATGTAAAAGTTGTTTGTACTCATTAATATTTCTTCTTAACTTTTCAAAAGAATCTGGTACGGCATTGTTCAAGAAATGTATACTATTTTCATTTAAAAACATTTGAGTTAGTCTAATCGTATCGTTGTGTGTTTTATTTATATAAAAAGAATTCTCACGGTTGCTATAAAGCCTAGTTAGTTCTTCATTTATTCTTGATAGTATTTCAAAATCCGTTGTTTCAAAAACAAAGACACTAATAGTTTCCAAACCATTAGCAAAAGAACTAAGCACAGTATTTAGATCTTGATAGTCATTATTAAATTCCCCATCTAGCTTCTCATTATTGTACAGTTGCATTATTAAATTTTTTGGACCTTCTTTTACTATCTTTATATCTTTTTCGTAATAAATAGATCCATGTTTGCTAAGTACTTCCTTAACATCCTGCTTTTTTTCAAGAGATTTCGGAAATAGAAGAACAACATATGTATCTTTTTTTAACTTACAATATTCATAAGCAATTGCATCTGCCCACTTAGTACGAAGACCTTTTTGCTTAAAAAATTCATGATTATAATTTACATCACTTGCGTTTAATCTAATGGTCTTTACTTTTTTATTATAAAGTAGTGCTGCTGTTAGCCGATGGGCACCATCAATTGGGACATTACTCTTATTGATAGGTAGTAATGATACCTTGTCATCAAAGCCATTTTCTTTTACAGATTTTAAGGTATCGTTAAAAGAAGTAACAAAAGATGCAATCCCTTTTTTTCCTGAATCATCATCTTCATCATACTTATTAAAGACCCAAATATGGTCTTCATAAAGTCTATAACCCCAACTACTATTAAACTTGTTTTCATGGAACTTCCCATAAATATACTTTGCCATGATATCGAATCTTCTGTGGTCAATTAATGTAAGTGGCTCAAATTCTAACTCTTCTTGATGACTGTAAATAGTTGTCTGATCTATTCGCTTTAGGTTTACTTTTCTTAATGTGTCAGCTTCTTTATTCAGATTAACCATATTGTTTCACCTGTTCCAATGCTTCTGGTTGTGAAAGTAACCTGGATTTCCTTAATCCCTTTCTTATTGCAAGGAAAAAGACATTAAAATATGGGTGTAACGTAAATAGCTGTAATTGCTGACTAAGTTGCTTATCATTGTCGGCCGCTTCCTTTAAAGCAATACAGTTAGTCTGGATATAAGACTGTATTTCTTTCCTATATATACCTCTTTTATCTTGATCTCTGTTTAGCAGCAATAAGTTATAGTGTATGAAGCACGTTTTTAACATCACCTTATATGACTCATTTATTAGTTCTTCGTAAAACGCTTCAATGAATCTATGTCTTTCTTTTAAACCCTTTATTATATCCAGATTCCTAAGGGTATAGGTTGCAACGATACTATCACTTCGTTGGTAATAGTAATACAACGGTCTGTGTAAAAGAACACAGCAATTCACCTTTTGCATTACCTTGTGTGCCCAAAATACATCCTCAAACAATACTCCTTGTTCGAATTGGATATCCTGGATGATTTCAGTTTTGTACAATTTCCCCCAAGCAAAGTTCTTCACTCGTTCGTTTATAACTAATTCATACATCAATGTTTTATTATCTAAAAGTGCGAATGATTCATGTTTCTTTTGATACCTGTTATCGATAAGTAATCTCTCATCATAGGCATAATAAAAAGCTGATTGAACGATATCAGCTTTATATGTATAACTACTATTCACCATGTCTTCGATCATTTTATTTTCTAACCAATCATCACTATCCACAAAAACGGTAAATTCTCCTGATACATGTTTCATTCCATGATTTCTTGCATCAGATAGCCCTCCATTCTTCTTATGAAGAACCTTTACTCGAGTATCCAACTTTCCATAGTAATCAGCGATAATTCCGCAATTATCTGGTGAACCATCATCAACTAAAATCACTTCTATATTCTTGTATGTTTGATTAAGAATGCTATCGACGCATCTGTGTATGTATTTTTCTACCTTATAGATAGGAACAACAACACTAACTTTCTCTCTTTGCAACATCTATTGTTCCTCCTAAACTAATTGGTATAGTTTCTCTAATTCTTCACCATTATGATAGTTATTCCTTGTGCAGTTAGTAGCCAGCTTTTCTCTAAACTCAGTGTTCAGATAGAGTTTTTCTATTCCATCCGCTATTCCTTCAACAGACAATTCACAAATATAGCCATCAAATCCATCTTTGACCTGACTTTGTGCAGTTGGATAATTGGTTATCATAACCGGCTTTGCTAGTATTTGAGCTTCACCGACAGTTACAGCTTTCCCCTCATACCTAGATGGCTGCACGTAAAGATCTGCCGCTTTCATAAATGGATACGGATTCGTCTTTTTTCCTAGAAGTATAAATGATTCATCCAAGTTGTTCTTAGCTATTAACTTCCGTAGCATTTCCTCATCTCCACCATACCCAACCACATACCAAGCGATATCATCATTGCCTCTATCTTTTAATACTTTTAAAGCCTTAACTGCATTGTCGATTCCCTTTGCATGTGATAATCTAGCTACCGTTATCACTTTAAACCGGGGATCTGCATGCATTGGATTTTCCATTTTTTCATTCGATAAGGTTGTCACAAAGTCGGGTGAGGTAATATTTTCAATGACCTTTACCTTTTTTTCTAAAATTGGATACTTAGAGATAAATGCATTTCTACAATCATTAGATACCGCTACAATATAATTAAATTTATTCCACATTTTTATGTCTATTTCTATATCCGTCTCTACTGTTGAAAAGTCAGTGTGTATCCAAGCGATTTTAGTTCTTGCTTTCACCTTTTCTGCAACAAAGTAATGTGGCCATAAGTAACTAATCGCCACATCGTAAGTCTTTTCTAACTTCGGTAAAAGTGGTAATGCGTACTTCCACATGTACTGCATTTGCTTATATCCACATTCTGATAAACTATCTGCAGTGGCTTTGTACTTCGCCAGAATCCTTGCCAGCCCCATTACAGGCTTTCCAGATTTCAAGATTTGTCCGATAGACATTCTAAACGTTTTATAGGTTTTGGATTCTTCAAGTAGATTTGGTCCATTTGGAAGCAAATCCATAAAATCACCTGTATGACTGTATAACATAAGATCTATTTTATAATTGTTGTAATCAAAGTTATTAAGCAAACTGATAAGACTTCTTTCAACTCCTCCAACCTCCATATCAAAGGAAGCGATTACTATATTTTTCATGCGCACCACCATCACTATACTTGTAGATATTCATCAAACTCGAAATTCCTTTAGTCAGTGAATATCCTTTTTTTTCAAATGTTTCTATAATTTTATCTGTATTTTTTTCTTTTTCATTTGCTACTTCTAGTATCCTCTGAGCCCAAACATCAGGTCCATCAACTAATGAAAGCTTTGAAACCAAGCCTATTTCCAGGTTTGCCTCTGGCTGAATGGCCTCTGATACCACACACGGCACTCCACTCGCCTGGGCTTCTAATAAAACTAGACCTAATCCTTCATATATAGATGGGAAAACAAATACATCCATACAATGCAGCATAGTTGATATGTTGTTTTGTATTCCTACAAACCTGATATTTTTGTGCAGATCCTCTTTTTTAGCTTCTTTTTCTACTTGTTGTCTTAAGTCCCCATCTCCCACTAACAACAACTTAATTGTAGGGTCTTTCTTGACAACACGTTTCATTACTTGTAATAAAAACGCATGATTTTTTGCTTCTATAAATCTTCCAATATGACCAATTACCAAACTAGTTCCAAATCCTTTTTCCACTTTGAATTTGGTAACTTCTATTTTTGGCTCTTTTAGAAATGTTACGTAATCAATTGGGTTTGGAAAATAGGAATATTTTTGTTTAGTTACTCCATTTACTCCAAATAAATATTTCCCCGCTCCATTACTACAGGCCAATAAATTCGTAGAAAAGGTGCTAATTATATAACGCATTAACGTAATGTAGCTTTTCCTTAAAAAACTAAAATCATCATCTGCAGTCGTGTGTGCATGGGCTATTCTTACTTTTGTACCTGCTATAAATGCAGCCATATTTGCAACTCCACAATGAAACAACGTATGTGCATGAACAACGTCATATGGTCCGTACTGTCTAATAACCTGATAAAGTTGTTTAACAGATTGCGTCTTCGATAACCTTATTACCCTCCCACCTAATCGTTCAATTTCCTTATCATAGTGTGCTTCTTGCTCGCTATAAGAAATAAAATCAAACGTTACTTTTTCACGGTCAATATTTCGATAGATATTCATTAACATCGTTTCTGTTCCTGCTCGATTCATTGCTCCAACAACATGAAGAACTCTCATTGATTTTGCGTCTTCCACTATCACTCCTCCTTATTACAGAAATTCACTTTCCTTCTAATTTATTTTTCTGCCATTTAGCAAATTCAATTACTGTTTTAAATTCCTGAAGTTGCTCTTTCTCTACACCAGATTCTTTTAGATCGTTTACAAAATCAAGCCATTCATTTTCTGGATAGGCATGGTATTCGGAATCAGTTTCTATCAATGTTCTGAGATCGACATCTAATACAGATGCTATTTTTTCCATGATTTGTACAGATGGATTTGTGTTAATGTTACGTTCAATGTTGCTCAAATAGGATTTAGATATAGTTGCGCGTATGGCGAGCTCAGACAATGTTAGCCCCTTACTTTTCCGTAATCCCTGTATGTTTTTTCCTATCATTCATCTATACCTCGTGTTTTCTTAAATAATATAATTCTCTATTGTTCTGCACGTGATTTACCGTATCCTTAAAACAGTGGATTACTCGATTTTGTTCTTCTTCCGTTAGACTTGATCCTGATGGAAGACATAATCCTGAATGAAATAGACTTTCTGCAACATTTTCTTCTCTATCATGTGGAAAGTATCTAACATCACTGAAAAGTGGCTGCATGTGAAGTGGTTTCCATACATGACGCGCTTCTATGTTTTCTGCATTTAGTGATTCCACTAATTGTTTAACAGACACTCCCAACTCTTCCTCTTTAATCGTTAAGGCAGTAAGCCACCGATTGGATCTAGTTCCTGTTAATTCAGGCATAAAGTCAATTCCATTTAAACCTGATAATGCATGATAATACCGCTCAAATATACGTCTTCTTGCCTTCACCCGATTTTCTAGCACCTTTAATTGTGCCCTTCCAACTCCAGCCAACAGATTACTCATTCGATAATTAAATCCGATTACACTATGCTGATAATAAGGCGCTGGGTCACGGGCCTGAGTTGCTAAAAAACGTGCCCGTTTCATTGCTTCTGTATCATCCGATACAAGCATCCCACCACCAGATGTTGTAATAATTTTGTTTCCATTAAAAGAATAAATTCCAAACTTGCCAAATGTACCACTCTGCTTACCTTTGTAAGTTGAGCCAAGTGATTCTGCGGCATCCTCAATAATTGGTACCTTATAGTAGTTACATATTAATTGAAGCTCATCCATCCTTGCACTTTGACCATATAAATTGACAATAATGATTGCCTTTGGAAGGTTTCCTTTAAGTGCAGCATCATTCAATGCTTTCCTAAGAGCAAAAGGTGACATATTCCATGTATCAGGTTCTGAATCAATAAATACTGGTTCAGCTCCTTGATATAAAATTGGATTAGCACTTGCAACAAAAGTAAGGGTGGAACAAAATACTGTATCTCCTTTTGTCACACCTAATAAAGAAAGAGCCAAATGAATTGCTGCAGTCCCAGAACTTAGGGCAACAGCTTCATCAGCTCCTACAAACGCTGCGATTTCTTTTTCAAACCCATCCACATTTGGTCCTAAGGGGGCAATCCAATTCGTTTTAAATGCATCCATAATATAATATTGTTCTCTCCCACTCATATGTGGCGGAGAAAGATGTATTCTGGGATTGGTCATATAAAACCACCATCTTTCCATCTAGATTTTATTTCATCAATATTCTTTCGATAATTTTTGTTGGACATCCTACAGCTTTGCTATAAGCTGGGATATGCTCTATTACTGTAGAGCCTGCTCCAATAACCGACCATCTACCAAGATGCATTCCCGGGATAATCGTTGCTGACGATCCAACATGTACTCCTTCACCAGTAGTCACATTTCCCGTCAACGTTGCATTTGGGGAAATATGGGTATAGTCTCCAATTTCATTGTCATGCTCCACGATTCCTCCCGTGTTGATGATACAATGCATGCCAACTTCAGCCTCGGCATTTATAACAGCATGAGGCATAATAACGGTTCCATATCCTATTGTGGCAGAGGTGCTTACAACTGCTGTCGGATGAATAACTGATACATAATGCTGCGGCAATAAATTTAGGGTTTTAACGATCTTTTTTCTAATGTCATTCCTTCCAATTGCAACCACGACTTTAGTATCGGCTTTAAGTAGTTTTCCTAAGAAAGAAATTGGAGCATGAATAATTCCTTTTTCTTGAAAGCCATGTTCATACTTATCATCCAAAATAGCTATAATTTTATTTGCCTTTGTAGAAAAAACCATTTCTTGTATGACCCTGCTATGTCCACCATTTCCCACCATTATTATTTTCATCTTATATCACTTCATTTGAACCTTTGAATTTTTCCATTGGCACGGAACCTTGGTGGTTAATACCTTCTTTTTTTAGAACTTTACTTATCGTAGAAAGCAAGATTTTAAAATCCAGAAGTGTGCTCCGATTTTTTACATACCATATGTCTAGGGTAAACTTTTCTGACCAGGTGACCTTATTTCTACCATTCACTTGTGCCCACCCAGTAATCCCTGGCTTTACATTATGTCGTAGCTCCTGTTCTTTCGAGTATAGTGACAAATACTCCATTAACAATGGCCGTGGTCCAACTAAGCTCATATCACCTTTCAGCACATTGATGAGTTGTGGAAGTTCATCCAAACTAAATTTCCTTAGGATTTTACCAAGGGCTGTTAGCCTTATTTGATCTGTCCCTTCACCATGTAAGTTGACCATTGTGCGAAACTTGTAAAGGTTAAAAGGCTTTCCATGTAATCCTGGTCTTTGCTGTGTAAAAACTATCGGGGCACCCATGTTAATTCTTACAATTAGTGCAACAATAACCATAATCGGTAAAAAGACCATTAACAGAAACAATGAAATGACTAAATCGATTACGTGTTTCAATATACTAAGTCCCTCCCCTCCTGCTTATTCGGACATTAAAAAAACCGCTGCTTGACTTCGCACCGGTCTTCCACTTTTTGTTATTGGTTGTAGTATTTTCTCGTACCCGTTTGGATTGTTTTGTTGCCATCTCCAGGTATCCTCACACATAACATTAATTTCTCTTGTCGCTTGCCAACCCAGTTGTTTTTTTGCTTTCGTGGGATCCGCAAAGCATATAGGAGCATCGCCTGGTCGACGATCTTTTATGACATACGGAATATTGCTTCCAGATGCCTTTTCAAATGCTTCAACCACCTCTAACACACTATACCCATAACCCGTACCCAGATTGTAAGCATCAATACCACTTGTTGACTCGACCTTCTCTAGAGCTTTTACATGACCTATCGCTAAATCCACTACATGGATATAATCTCTTATCCCGGTTCCATCTTTTGTTGGGTAATCATTTCCAAAAACATTCAGTTGCTGTAATTTTCCGATCGCCACTTGTGAAATATATGGCATTAGGTTATTCGGGATTCCATTAGGATCTTCGCCTATCCGACCACTATCATGGGCTCCGATCGGATTAAAGTATCGTAATAAGGCAATATTCCAAGTAGAATCTGAGCCATATAAATCTCTAAGGATATCCTCGATCATTTGCTTCGTACGTCCGTATGGATTTACCGCCTCTAGAGGTGTATCCTCTTCAATTGGCACTTGATCTGTTGCACCATAAACCGTCGCTGATGAGCTGAATACAAGCTTCTTCACCTTATATCTCTTCATTGCATCAGCCAAATTAATGGTTCCAGTAACATTGTTTTGGTAATATTTCAGCGGAACTGCAACAGATTCACCTACAGCCTTCAAACCTGCTAAATGAATGACTGCATTGATTTTATTTTCAGAAAAGATTTGCTCGACACTTTCTTTGTTCAATAGGTCCACTTGATATTTCTTAAATTGCTTACCTGTAATTTCAGTTATGCGTTTTAATGCTTCTGGGTTGCTATTTGAAAAATTGTCTACTACAACAATTTCATATCCAGCGTTCAGAAGCTCTACACAGGTATGACTTCCTATATAGCCTGCCCCACCTGTTACAAGTATTGCCATCTATTTATTCCTCCTTATTCTAAAAGATTAAGTAATCACTTTCATATAAGATATTTAAACTAACAACATTTTCATAAAAGTAATAAGCAAGGTAACACACTAAAATTCCATAGTAAATAATTTTCTCATCCTTTTCCCTGAATACCTTCACAACCCAAGAGATCAGGATTAATTGATATAATCCAAAATAAATGGAAAAACGGGCAAAAATCCAATTTTGTGTTGAGATCATCATAAAAACGAATCCTAGTAAGGCCATATTTACCATATAATCACTTTCAGGGAAAATCCTTCTCAATTTTTCTCTTCCTAAATAAGCAAACAGAAGTGGCACCAAATCTACAGCTACCCGTAAGCTATTTGCTCCGCCTTCAGCAAAATTTTTATAGTGTCCATATTGTGTATCCTCAATCGCGGTGAATAAGAGTGCAGAAAATTTATCGAACCCTATGACAATAAGAACCGCTATAATTAATAATGCCAAAGTTGGTTTTGACCATGCTTTGAATCTGACAATAAAGTAAATTGGCAACAAGATAAGTGCACTTTGATGAAATAATGATGCCAGAAGAATAACGAGAAAATATTTAATCCAATTTCCTTCTATTAAAAACTTTGTAGCTGCAAAGGCGATAGCTGCAGCAAGAACCTGCCTAATTCCATTCATGGATACTAAGAATAAACCACCTGTTATATACACATATAAACTTAACTCAATCATCCTTGAGTAGTTGTATAAGACCAGAAAAATAATGACATTCGTAATCAAAGCAGTAGCGAAAATCAAAATTTGTGGATCTTCAGATACATAGTTTTTTAATAGCATTTGCAGAACGCCAAATCCAATATCCTTTTGGGATATAATGAGTTCCCAGGTGAATTCCTTTAGTTCATAGGAATATTTATAAAAAAACGTGTCACCAATATTCGACCGAAGACCTGAAATTGCTACTATGGAAACAAGTGCGCAACCTATTAATAACTTGTTTGGCTTTATTGGAACAGGTGATGTCGCGGTATTCTGGACAGATGTCGCAAAGTATCTTGCGAAAAACGAACAAGTAAAAACGATGGCAAGATTAATCCAAAGTAACGTCATTTATACCACCCGGGTTTTAGATGTAACATATACGTATAAAAGCAGGCCGAATGGAACAGCTAAAATTGTTAGAATCTTATAAGGCGTTTCGAATAAAAATGACCAATTTCTGCTCATAAGACTACTAGATACATAATGTATGGCTTGCTTAAACTTAAATAATGGATTAGTAAATGGTAAGTTCATCAGCGCTTTACGATAAAAGGCAAAACCTCTTGGATTTTTTCGATATTGATGGAACATGTTACGCGATGAGCCATCAGGAAGATATTCCACACAGCAAAGTACCTCATTCATGAGTAACAGTTGATAATCCTTATCTAGCATGTAGTATTTATATGCCAATCCTACATACCTTTCATTCGTGAAAATTGGATACGGATAGTTCTTTGTTAACGCTGTACGATAAACAAGCTTCTTATCTCCAGTTACACCTTGTTTATAATAGAGATCAAACAACGTGGAGCTTTTTAGATGTTCCGGTAATTTAGTACCAATTATTCTATTTTCATTATCAGCATCGAGGCCAATCATGCCACTCACATTATCATTTCCATATTTTCGCCAAAACGTAAGGATCTTTTCCACTGCATTCTCCGGCATATAATCATCTGAATCAATACAAACATTTAATTCCGTCTCAATTCGTTCATATGCCGTGTTATGCGCGCCATGCATTCCTTGGTTGTTTTGCCAATGGTAGTTGATGTGGATTAAGTTCTCTTTGATCCAACTTCCAACTAATTCTTTTGTGTAATCAGTTGAGCCATCGTCAATAATTAACCAAACGAAGTCTTTACAAGTTTGTTGCTTTAAACGTTGATAACAGTTAGTAAGACAGTATGCTCGATTATAAGTAGGAGTGAATATCGTCAGTTTCTTCATATTAGTTTCTCACCTAACTCTAAATAAGATGTTTGTGCAAGCCCTGCCGTTTGTCGTATATCATAGCCCTTTTTCAATAAGGCATCACGAGCTATTGTTCTTGATCTGTCACAATTAGCTAGTTTAATAACCTTTTCTGTCCAGATAGTTCTATCTGTTAATGGAAGAGAGTGTACCATGCCTACCCCCATGTCAACTTCCTCTGTAATCGCGTTAGATATCAAGCAGGGTAACCCCGACCCCTGCGCTTCAATCAACGTTACTGGTAATCCCTCATGTAACGAAGGAAAGATAAACAAATCAAAAGCTTGTAATAATACATTAATATCTTCTCTTACACCAAGCAGCTTCACATTGTCCTCTAGGTTCAAATAGTTTATCTTTTCGATAATTTTATCTTTTAACGGGCCATCTCCAGCTAGTAGTAGCTGTGAATTTGGCAGTTCTTTATTGACACGATTAAATATATCTAATAAAAATAGGTGATTTTTTTGATGAGAAAATCTCCCGACATGACCAATTATCAATGTATCCTTATCAATTTTTAACTCTTTTCTGATTCGTTTACGGGTACTGGCTGCATATTGGAATTTATCCGTTACAATTCCATTCTTTAAAATGAAGTTTTTCAGTGTTGTGTCTCTATATAACCACTTAGCTGCGGCGTGTGAACATGCGTAGAAATGAGTTGCATTTGGCTTAATCTTACTTCCCGCATACCACTTATACATTTTTGTTGCGAATCCCCCCTCACTCCTCGTGTTATGACTATGGGCAATTCTAATTGGTATATTGGCTTTCTTAGCTGAACGAAGAACAAACCCACTCATTTTATCCATGTGCGCATGGACAATTTGATAGGATGATCTTGTTCTGTTTAGAAACTGGTCTATTTTTTGTATATAACCGCTATGTCCTACCTCAGTTATATAAGGAATACGATAGACTTTCCCACCCATTGCAACTATTTCTGAATCAAATACACCTTCTTTACACGTCAAAAAGTCAAATTGAACTTTTGAGCGATCCATATTACGATACAGGTTCATAATTAATGTTTCTGCTCCACCACGATTCATATTGACAACAACATGCAGTACCCTTATTGGACTGCCCATTCCGGCTCCCTCCTTTTTTCCATATAGGTTGTATAAATGCGACTTTTTTCAGCTAATACTTTATTGGTGCAATATGTGGTTAAAACTAAATCCCGGCCGTTTTCTCCGAAATTTTCTTTTAACCTTTTATCTGACGCAAGCTGAACTACCTTTTCAGAAAATAGGTCAATATCATTATTTTCGACTAACCAACCATTCTCGTTATTGTGTATGAGTTCTCTATGGCCTCTATTATCAACTGCAACTACTGGCAAGCCACATGCCATGGCTTCCATGATATTTACTGGTAAACCTTCACGAAAACTAGAAGCAACGGCAATATCGCACATTGGAACCAGTTTATGGATATCACTTCGAAATCCCAGGAAATCAACCATATGACTGATTCCAAGCGTTTTTGCTTGTTCCAGACAACTTTCAAGTAGCATTCCCTCTCCAGCAAATAAAAGCTTTGCGTTCGGAACTTCATCTTTTACCAAAGCTAACGAACGAAGTAGGAAATTCTGATTTTTATTTCTGTTAAATTCCGCAGCATAAAACAATAAAAAGTCATCGGCTTTGTAGCCAAATGACTTCTTCAACTCTATTTTTCTGTTATCGGTTACTGGTGTAAAACGGTTGTTGTCGATTCCCACTCCATGAACATGTTCAACCTGTTTTGCCTTAAATTGATTTTTGGCTAACTGATAGTCTTCCTGATTAATGGTGATTAAGCAGTCCGTATAATACGACAGCCATTTTTCAATCGGATAATAAAGAAGCCAATTAATTAATGGTGCTCCTTTGCAAAAATGAAATCCATGTGCTGTATAAATAACCTTTGTTCCTTGGTTTCTGATCTCTCTTGCGGCAAGACGGCCTATTAATCCGCCTATTGGTGTATGACAGTGGATGATGTCATAATTATTTTGAGCCATTATTTTTTTAAGATTTTTGTATGCTTTTATGTTCGAACGGTTATATGGTGATCGTTGAAACGGAATCGTGTACTTGTGATCGGTGTATGCTAAATCTAATTCTCCTGCTGCAGCAATATGAACTTCCCATCCTTGTTCTTTAAACCATTTCATATATGGCAAGTGAAAAGCTTTAAAATGATAGTCCACTGTTGCACAAAACAGAATTTTTTCAGCCATGTTTATCACCAATTTGGCTTGCTAACTCTCTTTCAACTACAGAGGAAAGATAATCCAGCAACTCTTTTTTCAAATTTCCTCGTTTTAAAGCGAATTCTATTGTCGTCTGAATATATCCCATTTTATCCCCGACATCGTACCTGGTCCCTTCAAAATCATAAGCATAAACCGCTTCATGTTTATTAAGTGCAGCAATTGCATCTGTAAGTTGTATTTCGTCCCCTGCCCCAGGCTTCTGGTTTTGTAAAATATTAAAAATTCTTGGGCTTAAAATATAGCGGCCTAGAATAGCTAGATTAGAAGGGGCCACTTCCTGCCTTGGCTTTTCAATTAGATTGCCAACGTTGTATAAACGGTTATCAATCATACTACCGTCAACGATTCCATACCTAGAGACCTCTGATTCTTCCACCTGTTGTACGCCTAAAATAGAAGCATGATAACGATTATATTGATTGATCATTTGCTTCAGGCAGGGTGTCTCCGCTTCTACAATGTCATCTCCCAATAAAACGGCAAAAGGTTCTTCACCAATAAACTTACGTGCACACCAGATTGCGTGACCTAACCCTTTTGGTTCTTTTTGACGAATATAATGAATATCAACTAAGTTTGAAGATTTTTGCACCTCATTTAATAAATCAATTTTTCCTTTTTCAAATAAATTCTGTTCTAACTCGAATGAATGATCAAAGTGGTCTTCAATCGCTCTTTTTCCTTTACCAGTCACAATGATAATATCCTCAATCCCGGATTCTATTGCCTCTTCCACAATGTATTGAATCGTCGGTTTATCAACAATCGGCAACATCTCTTTAGGCATAGCTTTTGTTGCTGGAAGGAATCTGGTTCCAAGTCCAGCTGCTGGTATAATGGCTTTCTTTACTTTCATTTACTACACCCCATTTAGATTGATACGGACATGGCAGATTTCTGGGTCGTTGTCATTGTTTGATTTGCCAATCCGACTAGTTTTCCCCTTAGTGTCTCTCTGTCTAAATTGGAATAGATGGATATGATTTCATCAATCTCCTCCAGGTAGAGCTCAGCTGTTTTCCCAATATAAATTTTCGGATAAACCTGTTGTTCATGGACTTCATCATCTTTCAGTAACTCTTCAAAAAGCTTTTCTCCTGGCCTTATTCCCGTAAATTCTATCCCAATTTCATCAATAGCGTTGCCAGATAATTTGATTAGATTTTTTGCAAGATCCACTATTTTTACCGGATCACCCATATCTAATACAAATACCTCTCCTCCATGGGCCAATGCACCGGCTTGAATGACCAGTCTTGATGCTTCGGGGATGGTCATAAAATAGCGAACCATGTTTGGGTGGGTTACGGTAATTGGCCCCCCTTTTTCAATTTGTTTTTTAAACAACGGGATTACACTTCCCCGACTTCCTAACACATTGCCAAAACGAACAGCAACAAATTTTGTATTACTTGTTTGATCCATACCCTGTACAATCATTTCTGCCAGTTTTTTTGTTGCGCCCATGACACTGGTTGGGTTGACTGCTTTATCTGTTGAAACCATTACAAATGTAGTTACATTGTTCCAATCCGCTGCTTTGGCTACATTCAACGTGCCAATCAAATTGTTTTTCACTGCCTCCTCTGGGTTACGCTCCATCAGCGGAACATGCTTATGTGCTGCAGCATGGTATACCACATCAGGTTGATGGTCTCTCATAATGGCCATTATTTTCTTAACATCTTGGACGTCAGCTATTTCCGTTATAAATTCAATTTGGCTTTCTTTATAGGTTTCTTTTAGTTCCATTTCAATCGAATAAATACTATTCTCACCATGACCAAGTAAAATTAGTTGCTTAGGCCTAAACAGTGAAATCTGTCGTGATACTTCAGAACCAATCGAACCACCTGCGCCAGTAACTAAAACCACATTGCCTGTAATATCTTCAGAAATGCTTTCAATATCCATATCAACCGGATCCCTACCTAAAAGGTCCTCCACTTGAATATCACGGAATTGGTTGACTGATATTTTACCTGTGACCAAATCCTCCAACAATGGCAGTATTTTCGTTTTCGCTTTCGTTTTTGCACATTCCAGAAAAATGGTGTTTAATTCTTTTTTGCTTAACGAAGGGATGGAAATGATTATATTTTCTATGTCCAGATCCGTAACCGCATTCGCAATTTTATCGACACCACCAATAACTGGGATACCTAAAATATCTAGGTGATGCTTTTTTACATTATCATCGATAAAAGCAACAGGTACTAAATGGCTGTCGTTATCCTTCAAAAGTTGTCTTGCTACCATTATCCCTGCTGAACCAGCACCAATGATTAATGTTCTGTTTTTATCATTTGTCTTATTTATAATGGAATCTCGATACAGCCTCCACACAAATCGCGATCCACCTATTAACAACATATGAAGTGTCCACGTGACAGCAAGCAACCTTAAATAAGTTTCTTGTACTAAGATTTGCTGAATGATCATCGCAGAAAGGATAGAATAGGTCACGATCTTAAAAATAATGATTAATTCTCCTACACTTGCATACTCCCACGCTTTTTTATAAAGCTTTAGTTTTACAGAGAAAAAGTGATGGCTGAATAAGATTACAATCGAACTAACGATTATTGGAAGTGTTAGGATGTGGATGCTTCCGTTCACCAAGAATCCACTAATAAAAATAGCTGCTAGTACAATAAAGGAATCAAGTATGATAAATAAAGACAATCTTTGTCGGTATGTCATAGGCCTCCTCCTTCTTTTTTAGTTGTAAATCGTATGTAAAAAAATAGGGGCATTCAACCCACCCTCACACCACACTACCGACAACAAACGCGTCTAAGGTTTATGACAACCCACAGCATGACCGAGTGCCTTCATTGATAACGGTAAGTAGGCATCACCAAATATAAGAAAACGTCGCTGCTCTCAGAATGCTGGAGCTAGACATACACGATAAAACGCACGATTTATTCTTAATAAAGAACAGTGAAGTTAAAAAAATAGGCTCTTTTAGCAAGCCTCCTCAGCTGGTTCCTCGTTTGTGGGGTCTTGCGTAGCTTGATCTTCCCCCCAGGAGTCTCGCATATTTCCACTTCTGATGCGCATTCATCTTCCTTACAGCAACACTTTTTCATTTAATAACAACAAACTTTTAGAAAACAGCCAAAATATATCTACTTCTCATTGATGATTGCACCTACGAGTCTTGCATGGGCTAACTCTAATACCCGTCTGGATTCGACAGTTTTTTCTAGCTCTGTTTTCCCACGATTTAAAACTAATACAACACCGTCACATTGATTTGCTAATACCCTCGTCTCTGTCGACTCTAGTACAGGTGGAGAATCAATCAGTACAATATCATACGTATCAGCTACTGTTCTTAATAACAAAGTCATTTGTTCATTCCCTAATAATTCTGCTGGGTTAAACAACGTTGCCCCACTAGTTAGTATCTCAAGGTTACCAATCCCCGTTCGCTGAACTGCATCTGCCAACTTAACCTTACCAGTGAGTATACTCGTTAATCCAAGATCATTTGGGATTTTAAATACATCATGAATAATAGGATCTCTTAAATTTGCATCAATCAAAAGTATGCTTTCATTTTGTTGAGCCATTGAAACTGCCAAATTTGCTGTTGTAGTTGATTTTCCTTCTCCATCGCCAGGGGAAGTTATGATAAATATTCTATTCTTTCTTTTTTCTGTTAGAAAATTAATGTTCGTTCGAATCGCCCGGAATTGGTCAGATACCACAGAATCTGGATTGGAATATGTAATAAGTTGACTTCTTTTACTAGTATCCCTTCGTTTTCTTTTAAATATCAACCGTATCCCCCCTTGATTCTGCGACTGGTACGTTTACCTTTTTCGACACTACTTTTTTTTTGTTCATATTAGAAATAATGCCTATTACAGGTACTCCCAGTATTTCTTCCACTTCACTCTCTCGCTTAACAGTAACGTCTAAGGAATCTAACAAAAATACTAACCCTATCCCAACAAAAATCCCAAAGACTAATCCGATTATGGTTGTTCGATTTTGTGTTTCATTAATTGGATCAGGATTTTCTTTTGCATCGGATAATAATTGAACTTCTCTAAAGTCCAAAATATTTACAATCTCACGCTTGAATACTTCTGCCGTTGTATTTGCAATCGCCACTGCCATTTTAGCATCTTGATCAATAACAGAAATTTTCACTACACGAGAATCGTCTATCACCTCAACACTAATTCCCCCTGCTATTACTTCAGCAGGTCGTGTCAGTTGTAACTCATCTTTTACCTTCTCCATAATTATTGGATCCTTAATCATGACCATAAGGGTCTGCATATCCCCTCCACTTTCTGATGAACCTATAATAATCCTTGTTGAAGTCTGATATAGCGGAGTATTGTTGATGTTGCTAAAAAAGTATCCAGCCAATGTTGTAAGTATTGCAATCACGATTACAATCCAAATTCGTTTCTTTATTAATACAAAGTAATCCTTTAAATTAATTTCTTTTTCTTTAATACCGCCGATTAATTTATCTTGTTTTAATTTACTCATTAGTTCCTCCTGTTAAATAGACACATTGATTCTATATAACGAACGTTTAATCCAAAAAAATTAGTTGAATTTCCATGTACATTATTGTTATGTGTTTTTGTAATTATCATGCAGATTATTTTTGAGTATTTCTCGTTATTACTATAATAGTTCTTTATAAAGAACGAGTCAATAGTAAATTAAAAAAACATCGCTCAGGTTATAGATAATTATTTTTTCTCAAACAAAAAGGAAGCTCAGTTGAGATTCCCCCACAGACTTCCCATATACGCGCAACTCCAATTACATTACCTCGGATTTATAAGACTCCCTGCATGTATAACTTTTTCCTGCAGATCCACACCTAATTCCCCCAGATATTTTTGTAGCTGCTTTAATTCATACGGTTCGATTAACGAGACGACCGTTCCTCCGGCTGATCCTAATCGTCCAGTACGACCAGCGCGATGTTTGTATTGTATGCTATCTTTTGGCAAATCAACATTGACAACATACGATAAATCATCGATATCTAAGCCTCGTGCGGCTACGTCAGTTGCAAGTAGCAAAGCCTTATCCGACGTTCGGAATGCCTTTAATGCCTTTGCTCGCTCTTCCTTACGTGTATCACTATGTAGGACTCCAACCGTTAAGCCTCTATATGTTAGCTTTTCAGCTAAGACTGATAGGTTTCCGATATCACGCATGAATGCTAGCACCTTAGCATCGGGTATGTTTATAATCTTTTTGAGTAAATCCATCTTTTCCCGGGATTCACAAATCAGATACACATGTTCAACTTTTGGCTTGTTCGTTTCTGATTCGTGTACCCGGATGATTGCTGGGTCTTTCATATAGGCTAGCGCAACATCTTCTGTTGCTTGCGGAAGTGTTGCTGAAAATAACAATAACTGTCGATCCTTAAGTGTACTTTTAATAATGTTTTCAACTGTGTTCAAATGTTCTGGAACTATTAATTGATCCGCTTCATCCAAAACTAGCGTTTGTACCTCATGCATTTTTATTTTTTTCTTTGTGATTAATTCAAGGACTCGTCCTGGTGTGCCAGCCACAATTTGCGGTTTCTTTTTTAATTTATCTATTTGCCGATTAATGTTTGCTCCACCTATCAAGGCAACACTTGAAATTCCACCGCTCTTTGCCCACTTTTGAATTTCCTGATGTATTTGCATCACGAGTTCATGGCTAGATGCCAAAATAACAACTTGAACCTGTTTTTTAGTTACGTCAATTTTTTGTAACAAAGGTAACAGATAAGCAAGTGTCTTTCCACTTCCAGTAGGCGCCTCGGCAATGACGTCATGCCCTTCTCCGATAATAGAGCTTGTTTTTTTTTGAATTACGGTTGGTTCTTCAAATCCGGAAACAAGCCATGCCTCTTGCAAAAAAGGTTTCATGTTATTTTTAAATGCTTCATTTATGTCATTGGCCATAATTTAATATCCTCTCTATTTTGTGTTGATATCCACGAATGAACGTTGATTTATCGCAACGTGTGCTGATATCCTTATCAACCTTCAATATTTATTATAACCTTTTTTATATGTAATCGCGCGATAGAAAAGCCTATAAGGAATACTTTTACAGAATAACACCCAATTCTTACAAATATCAACATCTGTCCAATACAGAATCGTCGTTCGTACATATTATGTATTAATCCTACTGTGAAAGGGGGAAACATTAATGAGTTACGGTGGAAATAATGGCGGCGGTTTTGCTTTAATCGTAGTTCTGTTTATCTTGCTTATTATTGTCGGAGCAGGCGGCTATGTAGGCGGCGGCTTTGGCGGTGGCGGTGGTTATTAATTCATAAAACTGCTTCCAGCAAAAAACAATATCATCATTCCTCTATCAGAAAAAAGACCTATAGAAAAACCCGGCATTCGTTTGATTCTAACTAACGGATGGCGAAGTTTTTCTAAAAGCTAGTTCCAGTTGGAGCTAGCTTTTTTCTTGATGAAAAAATTAATCCTTTCTACCATTCACCTCATATGCTGATCGAATACCTGATTCTATTGCGCCCTCAACCCAGCCGTGGAAACTTGATGTATGTTCCCCTGCAAAATGAACTCTTCCTTCAGGTAGATAAATAGCGTCACCGAAATCAGACAACTGGTTTGGAGTGAATAAGGTAAAACACCCTGCTGAGAATTGATTCTGACTCCAGCTAAATGTAGCTCCTTGCAGAAATTCCGTATATACCTGCTCCCCGTATATTTTATATAAACCATCCAGCGCCTCACGGATTCTACCTTTTTCATTTAAGCTGTTCCATAGCATCGCATTCTCTCCCCAGCTATAGCTTGCTAACATTACACCTGGGCCTGCCACACCAATATTATGACTAGGATTATACGTAAAACGTGTAGGAAAATCAGTAATGATATTTCCCACCCCTGCACTCTCCCAAAATTTCGATTTAAATTCCAAACCTATTTTGACAGAGGCTACCAAATTTAGTTCACGAATCACTTTCCACTTCTTGTAGGAAAACGAATGATATGGATACACATCGATAAATTGAAACACAGAATATGGAACGGTAACAATTGTGTAGTCTGCATCGAATGCACGGTATTGGCCGGTCAATAAATCACAAGCAGTTACTGTAACTCCATCCTCTTTTTGAATAATTTGATTTACTTTTTGGTTAAAAAATATATTCTCTTGTAACTGCGGAAATAAAGACTTTGGGAGTAAATCATTTCCACCAGTAACTTCATAATACGTCATATCTTCATTAAAAATTGTACCAACAATATCGAGTAAAATATCCACAAAAGAATAATCGGGAAATCCCTCAATTCCTAAAACTACCTTAATTTCGCGAATCGCATTTGCTGAAAGGCTATTACCTAGCGGATTAAATCTAAGAAAGTCATCAAATGAATAACGATCAAACTTTTCCCGTAATCGTTCTTGTTGCTCAGGATCACTGTTGTTATAAAGGTTAAGAAATGGCTGGACAGCAGATAACAATAGATCCCTAGCGGTTTTCCCTTGTTCTTCAGGAGGTAATGGAAATTGCAATACATCAGGATGTTTTTCATAATAGACAGCTGTAGTTAGAACCCCATTAACAAATAGAAGATCGTCCTCAGAAGTGTTTATGAATGGATTAGTTGGTAGGTCAAACTTTTGAATATACTCCTTTACTAATTGATGTGTTTCCGGAAACCGCATGGCACCCATGTCTAGGTAATTTCCCGGCGTGAATGGCTTGCGAACTGTATAAATTCTACCACCAATTCGATCATTTCCTTCTAGGATGGTCACATGATGGCCGGCATCTTTTAATAATGATGCTGCAACTAGTCCTGCCATTCCTGCACCGATAATGGTAACTTTCTTCGGATTAGAAGCTTCTGGCAAACCATTACGTATGATGGAGAGCATGTCATACGGATACGTTAAACCGCCGTAATTGTGAACATTCTGGTTATTTACCAAAATTAGTCACCTCCCCTTTCATAATATGAAGTGGTCAAGATGCCTATGCGTTCTCCACTCAACTGTTTGATGAAAATATTTCCAAATCAAAAAACGATTGACACAACCCGCAGAAATTGTCATAATAGCTAAGATAGTTCATACGGTTACCTTTAATTCAGTCCTGTGAGACTGGCAAGGTGGAACAGATAAAGATCTGTTTTTAAATAAAACTCGGGAAGGACTTTTTTCCTTTGCGAGCCCTTTATTTGTACACTGCACCTTGCCATAATTAGGCAAGGTGTTTTTTTGTTATAAATCGTAACGGATGAACCGCATTTTTAAAGGGGGAAAAGAAATGGCTCAACATGAAATCCAAGTTGATGAACGTTTACCATTTTTACAAAGCTTACCACTTAGCATACAGCATTTATTCGCAATGTTTGGGTCAACCGTACTAGTTCCTGTATTGTTTGGTATCAATCCTGCAACCATTCTTTTAATGAACGGGGTTGGAACTTTGATCTACTTAGTTATAACAAAAGGAAAAATACCAGCGTATTTAGGATCTAGCTTTGCTTTCCTTTCACCAGTTTTTGTTGTGTTAGGACAATACTCAGGCGGCACAGGATATAGTTATGTTCTTGGTGGATTTTTAGCTGTAGGTATTGTGTTGACCCTTGTTGCCATGATTGTAAAAGTTGCCGGAACAGGATGGATAGATGTTATCTTTCCACCTGCAGCAATGGGCGCGATCGTTGCAGTAATCGGTCTCGAACTTGTACCAACAGCAGCGGAAATGGCAGGTTGGATTGCTCCAGCAGGGGCTGATGCAACATGGGCTATTGATTCGAAAGTAGCACTTGTCGCTTTCTTAACTTTAGCAATAACTATTATTTGTTGGGTAACACTACGAGGATTTTTAAAAATTATTCCTATCCTTATTGGAATTGTCGCTGGTTATTTTATTGCTTACTCTTTCGGACTTGTTGATTTAACAAAGGTTCAAGAGGCTGCCTGGATTTCGATGCCTACCTTTTACCAAATGAAGATTGACTGGTCAGCGATTCTTGTCATCTTACCTGCTGCACTGGTCCTTATTCCTGAGCACATCGGACACTTATTTGTAACAGGAAATATTGTAAAGAAGGATTTAACAAAAGATCCTGGACTTGACCGTTCGTTAATGGGAAATGGTATCTCAACTATCATCTCCAGTTTATTCGGTGCAACACCGAATACAACTTATGGAGAAAATATCGGTGTATTAGCTATTACACGCGTATACTCCACATGGATTATTGGAATGGCAGCAGTAGTAGCAATTATCCTTTCATTCTGCGGTAAACTAGCAGCACTCATCTCATCCATTCCAGCACCAGTCATGGGCGGAATTTCCATTCTTTTATTCGGGATTATCGCAGCAAGTGGTATAAGGATGTTAGTAGAAGCCAAAGTTGACTACAGCCGTTCACAAAACTTAATTCTTACTACTGTAGTTCTCGTAATCGGAATAAGCGGTGCGACGATACAGTTGGGAGATGTTGCTCTTACAGGTATGGGCTTAGCAACAATTGTAGCAATTATGTTAAGCATATTCTTTAAAATTCTTGATTTGTTTAAATTGTCAAATGAATAAACCTGAGTTCGCCCCATTTAGTAATATGGGGTCGAACGGCGGGAAAAAATCCTTGGATGATACTAAAGGACCAGCTTCGAATAAAGCTCGGTCCTTTCCTGTTTGAAAAGTTAGTTTTTCCTGCCTTCCTCTACATACCACTATAATTTTAACATTTCCCATTAGAATAAAAGCGGAAGTTAGTGGATATTATCACCACTGCTTGTCCTGAAGATGCTATACTGTATATACGAAAAATTGGTGATGAAGGAGGATTATTTTATGTTAGACAAAAAGTTACCATTAGTCGCTTATCTGGGGCCAGAGGCATCATTTACACACGTTGCCGCAAATACTCTTTTCGGAACATCAGGGTTAATGCCACACCCAACAATTCCGGATTGTATTGAGGCTGTGGAATCAGGTCATGTTGCTTATGCAGTTGTCCCACTCGAAAATGCGTTGGAAGGATCCGTTCCGATGACAATTGATTACTTGTTTCATGGAAGTAAATTGTTCATCAATGCGGAAATTTCAACACCGATTCAACAACATTTGATGGTCAATGATAAACAAGCTCGTTTTGTCAATGAAGTTGAATCCATTAATTCCCATCCACATGCGCTTGCCCAATGTCATAAATATTTGCAGAACAAATTCCGTCGTGTTCCGCTTATCCAAATGACATCGACAGCAGCCGCTGCCAAATATATTTCTGAAAACCCAGATGAAAAAATTGCTGCGATAGGAAATAGGTTAGCAGCTGAAACATACGGATTACATATCGCAGAGGAAAATATCCATGATTTCGATTTCAACCATACGCGATTCGCCGTATTATCGACACAGAAAGAAAGTTTGGAAAACAAAGGGCGTTCCGCTAAAACTAAAACGACTTTGATGGTGAAACTACCCGAAGATGATCATTCAGGAATGCTACATCAGATTTTATCCGTATTCGCTTGGCGAAGGCTCAATTTGAGTAAAATTGAATCGAGGCCATTGAAAACAGGGCTCGGCAATTACTTTTTCATCATTGATGTTTTGGAATCAGAAGATCATTCGATGATGAAAGGTGCGATAGAAGAGCTTACTGTGCTGAATTGCTCCGTCCAAACGTTTGGATCTTATTATACATACGAACAACAACCGTCACGTCATTGAATAGGATGTGGCGGTTTTTTTGAAGTTACGTTGTTTATACGTAATAGACAAATTACCGTATATTTGTAACGTATCAGGAAAAGATAAGAAATGCTCTCAAATTTTTAATTTAACCCTTTCCGAAAGGAGGAAAAATGAATGGAGCACGTAAAAGCGTTACTAACGAAGTTTGTCATGTGTACAGCAGTGTTATTTGTGGTCTTATCTCTGATTTATGGAGTTGATTTTGGCGATGTTCTTCTAATTAGCTTAGTTTTGACAGGGGTTTCCTATTTAGGCGATATGTACGTTTTACCTCACACAAGTAATACAGTAGCAACCCTTGCAGATCTTGGCCTTGCATTTATTATCATTTGGCTTTTTGGTGGAGGCGTTATCGAGGAAAACATTCCAATTGTCATGGCTTCACTTATAAGTGCTGTAGTAATTGCTGTAGGCGAAGTGTTTTTCCATATGTATATGGAAAGAAATGTTTTAGAGGAAACAAATCAACGCGAAAATGGAATGAATGGTCGAAAGTTTAGTACCGAATTTAGCTCAGATGAACCAGATGTTAAAAAAGAATATGAGAGATCCTCTAAAGACGATGGAACTAAAGAATAAATTTTAACAGACTGGATGCTCGTGATCTGGTCTGTTTTATCGTGCAATAAAAGGAACTATCCAAATATAAAAGATAGTTCCTTTTAGTTTCAGGTAGAAACGTCAGACCTTTGAATGACTTTTTTCGGACTTAGTTGTATCGTCTTCCTCATCGCTCATAATACCACTGGTTGTCCGTTTGAATTCCGACAGCGTTTTTCCAAATGCTGATCCAATCTCTGGAAGCTTTTTTGGACCGAAAATAATTAAGGTAATAACCAGAATAATGATTAATCCTGGTACACCAATGTTTGAAAGCATTTTTCTAACACCTTCTTTCCATTTATCGGTTATATTTTTTCCTAGATATTAAGCGAGCTTCTCGCCGCTCTTGCTGTACTTCATAATTCCTTCTGCAGCGCGATAAGCTAACGCACCAACTGTATCTGTCGGATTATAACCACCATTATGTGGAAAAGCAGAAGCACCAACCACAAACAGGTTATCCATATCCCACATTTGTAAATAATTATTAACCGCTGACGTTTCCGAATCGGCGCCCATGATTACCCCGCCAGTATTATGGGTGGATTGATACGTTGTAATATTATACGGACCAAGTTCTTTCATGGAATCAACCTTACTTGCTCCCATTTCCTTCATAATTTCACTTGATTTTTTTGCAGTAAATTTTGCAAGCTCACGATCCTGGTCTCTAAAATCATAGGTCATCCGAATGATTGGATCACCAAACGTGTCTGTATACGTTGGGTCAAGATCCAGGTAATGCTGTTTGTATGGCAAACTTGCTCCCATCGCTCCTATACCCAGTGTCCTATTTACATAGTTTAGCGAGTTTTTCTTAAATTCCTTACCCCAGGTTGGTGAATCGCTTGGTATCGGATTGTTTTGAATTGGCCTGAGCCCCGTTTGTGTAATACTCAGATAACCACCATGAATGAAGTTTACATTAGAATGGTCAAAATTATCTCCATTGAAATCATCAATCACCATCCCAAGTGCACCTGCACCTGCAAAGTTGTTAAACTTTTGATCATCAAAATAACCTGTTGCAGCGCCTTTAACAACCTGGTAAGCGTAATTTTTACCAATAACACCTTCACCTGTAGAAGGGTTATACGGACGGCCTATTTTCGAATTCAACAACAATCTAGCATTGTTGAATACATAACTAGTCAGAACAACAACATCTGCAGGCTGTTCAATTTCTTCACCTGTAGTCACATCGGTATAGAGTACACCTGTTGCTTTCTCACCGTTATGTAATACTCTTCTAACCCAAGAATGTGTTCTGAGATCAAATTTTCCAGTCTTCGCCGCAACTGGAATTACAGTAACGACAGGATCCGCTTTTGCACCATACTCACAACCAAACCGCTCACAATACCCACAATATTGACAAGCCGCTCTTGATATACCATCTGGATTTTCATATGGCTCTGATAAATTGGCAGAAGGTATAGTATAAGGATGATAATTTAACTTTTCTGTTGCTTCTTTGAACATTTTCATTTGTGGTGAGTGTTTCATTGGTTTTGTAGGGTAAGCACTTGAACGCTTTCCGCCAAGTGGGTTTTCTTCACCCGATATCCCTGCCATTTTTTCAAATTTATCATAATATGGCTCTATTTCATCGTACGTAATTCCCCAGTCCTGAATCGTCATGTCGGCTGGAATCTTATTCTTTCCATAACGTTCAATCGTTGCACTACGAATATTAAAATCATAGGGTAGGAAGCGAAATGTTTGACCATTCCAATGGATTCCCGCCCCTCCAAGGCCAGTTCCCATTAGAAACGAACCATACTGACGCATTGGCAGTGCTCGCATTTTTCCATTACTGCGGAAAGACAGTGTTTCCTTTGATAAATCCTGCATCAATTCATAACGAACAGCATAACGGAGTTCATCATGAACCATATAATAATCTTCCGTTTGTCTTTCTTGTCCTCGTTCAAGACCTACAACATTGAGTCCTTGCTTTGTAAGCTCGGATGCAATAATACCGCCACCCCAGCCAACTCCGACAACCACTACATCCGTTTTCGGCATTTTTTTAACCATTTTTGCTCACCTCTTATTTTAAAAATAGAAAATATAATCTTTGCGCTTATCGCTGCTTTTATGCGTGTCACTCCAGAACAGTCGCCTTCGCTTTTCTTGTCTAGCTGCGGCTCCTAGCGCCTAGCAAATAGTCATTCCTGATGAAATGTACGTAAAATTCGACGTACTCTTCACAGGTCTATCTATTTGTACGCCGTTAACCAGTCGCCTCCGCTTTTCTTAATTACATATGTTCGCGAAGACTTTTTGGAGGTATATCCTTAAAATCTTCCTCAATGATATCTGTATAACTCATTTGATTACCTGGATAATTCCTCATTCTCCATCCATCCATATCTTTGTTTCCACTATATAATGGGTCACTGTATACCCCTTCTAGAGTCATACTCCGAAGTAATTCAAAAAAGCCACTCGGAGAAACTGTCATTAACTTAACTTTGTCTTCTGCAAAGTCTGTCAAAACCGCTTCTTGTTCCTCTTCCGTTAAACTAATAAAGCCCTTTTTATATTTCTTTTGGCTATAACTTTGCATCTCTTTTAAAGCAATACGAAAAATTTCTTTTCGCCTAAGTCTGCCCTGATAGCCTTGAACTTTTTCACCATGATAAAACGGTGGTTGCATATAATCTCTAGCATTTAGTCCATAGGAGCCAGCTAATTGATGGTCAATATAATAGGCCACTCCTAACTCTTTAGCTCCCGGCCCATTTTCATCCTCCGGGAAAATTCTTTCCGTCGCAGCATCAACCATTTTAAACTCTGCCTGACTAAAATTCATTAAGGCATGAGTAAAGTTTGTTGTTTTGTTATTCTTGTTATTGGTTTGTGGTGCCGTTTTTTCCTCAGTATCCCACGGAATAACACTACCAATTACTCCGCCTACTGCTAAGCCACCAACCGCATACCCAGAGTTTTTAATAAACTTTCTGCGAGATAATCTTTCGCTCTCCGATTGTTTCTTATTTTTGTCATCAGTCAAAGAAATCACCTCTTTTATCCATTAAAATTAATTCGCAGTTATTATGCCACCAAAAATAACCAATCATACATAAAAAAATATTGGGTAATATACGAGTAAGTATTAATATGGAGGTAAGTTTATGAAAAAACCCTGGAAAATAATTTTGATGACCTTTGCGTTTAGTATAGCGTTAGTGCTTTCTGCTTGTAATGGGGGTCAACAAGAAGAAGCGACAGATACAAATGATTCAAATGGTACGGATATAAATAATGTCTCTCATCATCAATCAGACACTAATCTAAATGATCCATCACTAATCCCAAGTGAAACTGGTGAAAAGACGGAAACAACCAATGAACATGGATCAACATACGATGGAATGGGACAAGACATTTATGGTTCTATTGGAAGCTCGGGTATTCATGAAGGTGGTGTTTCTTCCTTTTTTGAATCTATTTTAGAAAGTGAAGGCATTACTGGTGTAAAGGTGTTCGTCGTAGATGATTCCGTGATTCTGGCAAGGGAAGAAGAGCAAACTACATCACACCAATATGATCATATGCAAAGCGATCTTCTAAGCGGAACAGAAGGTATGTCTGGCAAGGGTGAACCTGAAGGAGTTGAAGGGTCACAAGAAGAAAGTCTTGATAATTTTGATCAAGCAAAGACAATGATGAGTGAAATGTTTAATGGCGATGTTAAAGTTTTAACAGTGACCGACCCTAAAGCACCGGGCCTTATTGAAACAATCAAAAAAAACATTATAAATTCATCTTATCAAGAAGCATCGGATAATCTATTAACACTTTTTAAAATGACTAATTAGAATAGGAAAAGAAGGAGAGCACATGACTCTCCTTCTTTTTTATGATTAAATATGATTATATGATTAGTTGGCCAAAATCCTGACAATATTGTCCTCTATATCTTTTCCATCATCCTCATCTATTAGATGGTTACTAATTATAGAAAAAATAATCGTTTCACTTTCTCTGGGATTAATATAACCAGACAAGGAACTAACCGAGTGTATCGTTCCAGTTTTAGCCTGAATCGTTGCCTGATTTGTGATTTCTTCCATTCTGCCTTGTAATGTCCCGCCAACCAACGGATCCTGCACACCAGCAACAGGTAAAGAATTGATATAAGTAGAAAACCAATCCTTCCTTTGCACAGCATGTAAAAGCTTTGAAACTTCATTGACTGGAATCAAGTTATTGCTCGAAATTCCTGATCCATCTCTAATTCTCATGGTTTCAATATTTAATTCTAATTTAAGAAATTCCTCTTCCATTACCTCAAGACCCTTTTCCCAACTTCCTTCACCTTTTACTACTTTTCCCATTTCTTTCACAAGTACTTCTGCATGTACATTGTTACTAAGCTTCATAAATGGTACAAGCAGCTTTGATAACGGCATGGAATCATGTGAAACTAGAACAGTCGCCGTTTCTGGAGCTTTTCCTACTTTTAAATCACCTGTCCAAGTGATACCTTGACTCTTTAAAGCCTGCTGAAACAAATCTAATGCATAACCTGTCGGCTCCCAAACTGCCATCCATTCTTTTGCTGCCCACGAATCAATTGGAATGGTACCTTCAATTGTAATAACATTTGTGCCATGTTTCCTTCCGACTTCAATTTCCTCTTCTTCCCCAGCTGATACCGTTTTGGCATTATTAATAATTTGCACGTAATTTGTTTGTGGTAACACGGTTATTAACGGCTTATCGCCCACACTATCACCAGGACTGGCTTCCACTATCACTGAACCTGCATCATAGTGAGTACTTGGTGAAGCTGTTAATGCTGAAATTTGTGCCCCGTAATAATATTGTTCGTCATCCCAGATCAAATCAGGTGAAATACGAACATCGTCATACCACGTATCATCCGCAATAACATCTCCATTAACTTTTGTAATTCCGCGATCGCTGATCTGTTTAGCAAAATCAACAAAATCAGACGATATTAAAGTAGGGTCACCTTTTCCCTTTATGTAGAGATTTCCTCGAAGTGTATCATCATTTATCGGTCCATCCGCTAATACTTCTGTTGTAAAGGTATAATCTCTTCCGAGTGTAGATAATGCAGTAGCACCGGTAAACAACTTCATATTCGAAGCAGGCTGCATTCGAATATCACCGTTATGTTCATACACCACTTCACCCGTTGCAGCTGACCGGATGCTAATACCAATCAAAGCGCCAGTTAAATTAGGTTCATTTTTAATATACTCATCTAATTGTTCCTGAAGTGAACCTGTTTTAGTAACACCATTAGCTTGATTATTTGAATCTTCCATGTCGCTTTTCGCCTCCCTATCTTTAACAGATTTATTTTTTTCATTGGACTGAACCGTATCTATTAGAATGACTATTGATAGTACAAATAGAACAGTAAAGATGATTCTTGCAGTTTTCATGATTATCACCTTAACCTTTGGATGTAATTTAAAGTGGAAAAATTTTCGTGAGTTTGATTATGGAGTATGCTACTTCTTCTAAAATAATTGTAACACAGGCTTAATTATTCTTTTACTTTTTCATTTCATTAAAAACTTGCCCAGTATTTCAATATAAGGTTTAATTTAGAAGTTTTAACAAATAATAAAATGAAACTATAGGATGGAGGTATACCATGGAACAAGAAGAAAAGTTGAAAACTGCTGGTATTTCATTAGCTAGCGATTTAAAGGTACAGACCCTTGGTGGAGCTGAGCAAACTACTGATACACAAGCGCATATGGAGGCAGTTCGGACGATATTGAATGATTGGAACGCTATGTCCAAAAAATCGGCTAATCTTACAATTGAACAATACGGGCCTCCAAACGAAGCTATTCCAAGCAGATTAATCTGGTTTAACAATGGACAGTGGAAACGAACGGTAGTTTATAGGGACGAGATCCCACATGATTTCCCACAACCGCATACCGATGTTATCGAAAATTTTATTAATTATTCAGTTCCACCAGAGATGTTTAGCGAGCTTGCAAAGTTTGATGGAAGTGTAATCGTTGAAAGGACAAAAGGAGAAGTGTCTTCCCGTTGTGACATGGAAGCAGCTAATATTCTTGCGCTAAACTTAATGAATGATATCGTCACCGGTAAACAGAATGCAGAAAAGGCTCGTGACATCTATTGTGACGTGACCTCGGCATTTATGATGAATAGATCTGCACCTTATGCCGAGAAACTTCAATTCGAGGTACAAACTGAGGAAAACTACGATACGGACAAAGTCATGATTGCTGATGAAATGGTTGAGCAAGCAATTGAAAAAGTTAGAGATAGGTTTAATCCTGACGAGAAGCAGGATAAAAATTATCACTAACATATAGGTTAGCACCACTTTAAGCAAAAGTGGTGCTAAAATCATACTCCATCTGCACTGCTAAACAGCTTTAGCACAAATAACAAACCGATGCTGTTTCACATCAAAATACCCTACTGAATTTATTTGCTGATGTATCTGATATAACTTTTTTTTAAATTTTTCAATACTAAAGTCAGGCACCTGCCATGGGATAGCTTTTAGATAATAAACTAAAGCACCTACGTCATAAAAACGTTCAATCGGAAATTCTTCTTTACGAAAGGTAACATCAAAAGAATGATGGCTAAGTTCGCTAACTGCCATTTCTAAATTCCAATACGAAAATTCATCATTTATAGGTACAGCAAGACCTTCATTAATTCCAGCATCATTCATTCCGCCAACCTGCTGCGTAAGAAAAATTCCATTATCAGAAATAATCCTTCTTAACTCTTTCGGTGAGTATGACTCATGTTTATTAATAATCAAATCAAATTGATTAGTTGCAAATGGAAGATCCGTATCTTCTTCAATCGGAAAAACCTGAACACCCAGGGGCTCCAGTTTATTCCGTGCTAATGGAACATTCGGTTTATAAGCTTCAGTCGCACAGACCTTTTTCGGAAAAGGTCTTAACATAGACAAAAATTCTCCACCACCCGTTCCCATATCTAACATGACTTGAGCGTTCTGAACAAGCGGTTTTGCCATACTTCCATATGACCACGACAGTAACTCACTCCCCATACGTCCTGTTTCCGAGATATAGGAGAAATCCCAGCCTTTAAAACCCTGATTTACTTCATTCAAATAATCAAAGAATAATTTATCTTTTATCATGTATATTCCTCCAAATTCACTTATTTTCAGCTGATAAAAAGGCTTTTGTGGAGGCACCTGGTACATTATATATAATCCAAAATCTTTAAATCCACCTTATCCATATATCCTATGTCCTCATTGGTGTCCCAGAGTTTTATTTGACTTGTCTCTTCGTTTTCTCTAAAAGATTGTAACCGATGAACTGTTGAAAAATAAACAGGATTATACTTAATAAGTGCATTTCTATTGTTCCTAACTTTCAATAAACCTTTAAACGTTAAATCATCTACTTTTTGCCCAGTTTCCTCATAAAGCTCCCTTATAGCGCATTCCTTTGGTGTTTCACCTATTTCTTTTTTTCCAGCGGGAAATTCCCATTGCTTTCTCCATTTGTTAAAACACAAAAGGTACTTACCATTGCAGTGAATTATGGCAAATGAGCCAGCAATTGGATGATAGTAATCCATTTCGCTTTCCTTTAACGTAATAAAATCAAGAAATTGTAATCCAACTTTATTCTCAATAATATCCAATCACCCCCTATTACACTAGTTGGTTATTATCGGTCTGGATAAGTTTCATTTAAAAAGATTACGGATTGGTTTATTAATTCTTTTAATACATCAACATCAATATCTTCTACCTTATTGATATAGACACACGCCTTACCAGTTGTATGTTTTCCAAAATTCTTTAATAATTCCGCTCGTTTTGTATCACCTGTCGCAAAATACAAACTGACTTTTGCCTTTCGAGGTGAAAAACCAACTAGCGGCGCATCGCCTTCATGACCGGATTCATATTTATAATGATAGGAACCGAATCCAATGATACTCGTTCCCCACAACTTTGCATCATAACCTGTTGTTTCGGTAAAAATATCTAATAATTTGTAGGCACTTTCTCGTTTTTTGAGGTTATCAACATTTTCAATAAACGCAAGTACACTGTCGTCCGTTTCTTTTGTTTTTAATTCGTACATAATTAGATTCTCCCCTTTTCCTTAATAACCAAATCAGCCTGATGAGTGTCTAACTTCACTCCACCTTAGTTTCCAACATTACTTCACACAAGAAAAGGCTAAAACAACTGGAATTCTTTTTCTTCTTACAAATTCTTCATCGCTTTTAAAATGTGCACGTTTTGGGGTGCCTTCACGCAAATCTAATATTGTGAACCCGGCTTGTCTAAGTGCAGTAAAGTATTGTTCAATTGTTCGATGATATTTAACAACCACTTTATTAATCCAAGGCTCCTTTCTCTCGCCATCGTTAAAATAATCGTCCACTATCCAGTTAGCACGTTTGTCACCAGATTGCTTACTAGAGAATGAAGATGTTGTTAGCGGGTGTTGAACACTAAATATAAATTTCCCATTTTCTTTTAAAGAGTTATAAACATTAAGAAAAAGTTGATCGATATCTAATACATAATGTATTGCAAAACGTGAGGTTATTAGTTCAAATTCATTGGTAGGGTATTTATATGTCTCCATTGTTTCGCAAATTATCTCTCCATTTTCAGAAGATATGTTAGCTCTTGCAGATGATGCCATTTGTTCCGAACCTTCTATTCCGGTGTAAAACTTCGCGCCTTGATTTAGCATTTCTTTTCCAAAGGAAGCATCGCCACAGCCTAAGTCTAAGATGTTTTTACCTTGAATATCGCCGATAAGTTCATGGATAATAGGACCTTCAATAGCATTGTTGGGACTATCTTGCCGGTCTCTTCTCTTCATATAATTTGATAAAAAATCTGTTTGATCGTAAGCACTGGATCCTCTGAATTCCACACAAACACCCTTTCAAAATATTAACTCTGTTCATCGCTCTATCACTTTTTTAAGCATACTCGAATTTAACCCCGTTTTCCAAGATCTTTACCAAAATGGTGCTTCTTCTTTGCTTAATGCTAAATATTTTGGTGTGATCAAAGCTAAAACAACAAGTATAAACAAACACAAAACAACAGTCCATATCACAGGTACATCTAGTAAAATTAGAGTTAACAAAACTGGGAAATTCCCTAGATAAAAAATACAACTAATCTTCCATCTACTGTATTTAGAGATGTAGTTTTTCTTCCCACAATGGGGACATTTCATGTTTTTCTTAAATATATACATGGCCTTCAATCTATATGAATAGCTCCACTTTTTATGACAATACTTACAGGTCAGCATCATCAGCTCCTATCATTCCCGAAATATATTATTGTTCCCTCACGCTTTATTGAGTTGAATTTGCCTCAATTCTTTTTACTAGTTATTTTAACAAAAAAATAACTAGTAAATAACTAACCCAAAGTACTGAATACTTACAAATATTCTAATCATTTGTTATTATTAGTATCAATTCATAAGAAAGAGGTGTTTCAATAATGAAAACTAATACGAAACATACCAAACTGGTTGAGACATTATACAATGCATCCGATCTTAAACAGCCTATTTCCAAAGCGAGTATTCCAGAGAATATTGGTAAATCAGATGCTTATGAAATTCAGCATCAAATCACCGAAAAAAAGGCTATCGTGAAAAATGATGAGCTACTGGGATATAAAATTAGTTTGACAAGCGAAGAAACTCAGGCATTGTTTCATTCAACTACACCTCTTTATGGAGCTTTAACACAGACAAGCCTTTCTGAAGGAACAATAGAATTGGCTGATATGCTATCCCCTTTAATTGAAATCGAATTAATGTTTATTACGAATGAGGACTTATCAACTGAAGACGATGTTCAATCCATTCTACAAAAAGTGAGTGTTGCACCTGGTCTGGAAATTCCGGATTCACGCTTTACGGACTGGTTTCCCAATCTTAGTTTCGGTCAAGTTATTGCAGATAGTGCGGTTGCAGGAAATGTGGTTGTCGGGGCACCTGTACAAGGATTAACGGTTGAGCAGTTGGGAAATATAAAAGCTGGACTGAGTCTAAATGGAGAAATAATTGCTAAAGGATCTTCATCGGAAGTTCTTGGTAATCCTGTCCATGCAATAAAATGGCTAATCGGTGAGCTTGCCAAAAGTGGACAACGTATCAAAAAGGATATGATTATATCTTCCGGTACGTTTATTCTGCCTAAAGTATTACAAAAAGGAATTTATGAAGTACGTTTTGAAGATGTTGGTGAAGTTAGCCTTCAGGTGATCTGAGAAAATAAGCAAAGATTCTCTAGGTCGCTTCGACCCAAAGAATCTTTTTTGTAAAAAAAAGTCCTAAGCAGAATGCGTTCTATCTGCCAGTTGCTGGATTTTTGGAAGAGCTCCAATGTCCATGTTTCCACCGCTAACAATTACACCGCAATGTCTTGATTTAATTTGATGGTTGTGGCTGAATAACGCTGCTAATGCTGCAGCGCCTGCCCCTTCCATCAATGTCTTATTTCGTTCAAGCATATAAATAATAGCTGCAGCAATTTCTTCATCTGTTACAGTTAGGATATTATCTACATAATTGCGTATTAGTGGTAATGTTTTTCTGCCAGGTTGTTTAACTGCTATACCTTCTGCGATTGTAGATACTGTTGTAAAACTATTCACTCTATTATAATGGTAGCTATCATATACAGCGGACGCACCACTTGCTTGAACTCCGATAATCTTAATATTACGATTAACATGTTTGGCAGCAACCGCAATGCCGCTAATCAGACCACCGCCGCCTATTGGAACAATTATCGTGTCAATTCGATCCTCTTGCCTTAACATTTCTAGGGCAATTGTGCCTTGCCCTGCCATTACATCATAATCATCAAACGGATGAATATAAACAGCACCACTTTGGAGTTGTTTTTTCATTGAAGCATCATATGCATCTTGGAAAGTCTTACCCGTTAGTACAACATCGGCACCATATGCCCTTGTTGCATTAATTTTTGCCTGTGGTGTTGATTCTGCCATGAATATAGTTGCTTTAACTCCTATTTTTGCTGCTGCATGTGCTACTCCCTGGGCATGATTTCCCGCTGAAGCAGTAATAACACCTTTTTTTAATTCATTGTTTGACAGCTGCATCAGTTTAAAGCTTGCACCTCTATACTTAAATGCTCCTGTTTTTTGTTGGTTTTCCATTTTGAAATAGATATGTTTTCCAACTAACTTATTTGTTGTAGATGATGTTATTAATGGTGTACGGTGAACGATAGGAACTAAACGTTCCATCGCAGTATGAACTGTTTCACCTGTTAAGCAATCCCCAATTAATTCACTCTCCTCATTATAATACTATTTTCCCCTACATTCTTATGCATTCTCATATGCATCAATCTTATCTTGATGTTTTAACGTTAGAGCTATTTCATCCCATCCATTTAACAACTTTTCCTTATGATAGGTGGGAATATCAAAGTGTACCTTATGTTGATCAGGAGTAATAATCGTTTGACCCTCTAAATCTACCGTCACTATTAACTTGGATTGTTCTGCTTGGTGCATCCATTGATTTAGCTGTTTTTGTTCCATTTGAATAGGTATAATCCCATTTTTCAATGCATTATTATAAAAAATATCTGCAAAGCTTGGAGCTATGACAACACGAAATCCATAATCAACTAATGCCCATGGTGCATGTTCTCTAGAAGAACCACACCCGAAATTTTCCCCAGCTAATAATATCGATGCACCGTTATATTTCACTTTATTTAGCCCAAAATCAACTCGCTTGTTGCCTTCGTCGTCAAATCGCCAATGATAAAATAAAAATTGGCCAAATCCAGTTCGTTCAATTCGTTTCAAAAATTGCTTCGGTATAATTTGATCTGTATCAACATTTGTCCGATTCAACGGATACACAAGTCCCGTATGCTCATTAATAGCTTCCATGACATAACACCTCCTAATTAAGCACTCCTGCAAATGAACGGACATCCACAAAGCGACCCTCAATTGCGGCTGCTGCTGCCATTTCAGGACTTACTAAATGTGTGCGCGAGCCGTTCCCTTGTCTTCCTTCAAAATTTCGGTTAGATGTTGATGCACATCTACCTTCTGGTGGAACAATATCGTCATTCATAGCTAAGCACATACTACATCCAGCTTCACGCCACTCAAATCCCGCTTCTTTAAAAATAGTATCTAAGCCTTCTTTTTCCGCTTGCAGTTTTATACTAAAAGAACCGGGCACAACGATAGCCCTGACAGTTGATTTAACTTGCTTCCCTTCAACGATAGCCGCTGCCTTCTGTAAATCACTCAGTCGTGAATTTGTACAGGATCCGATAAATACATGGTCAATCTCTATCGAAGTAATCGATTGGTTTTCTTTTAATCCCATATATTCCAGTGCCCGCTCGACATCTTCCTTATATTCTACTTCTTTTAAATCAGGAGTAGTTCCACTCACTGGTACACACATGCCAGGGTTTGTTCCCCATGATACTTGTGGTTCAATTTCCTCTGCATGTATTGTTACAGTTTTATCGTAAACAGCACCTTCGTCAGTAGCAAGATCTAGCCATTGTTCAGCCATTTCGGTAAATGCTTCTCCTTCAGGTACATATTCTTTTCCTTTTAAAAACTCAATCGTTTTCGCGTCAGGGCTAATTAAACCAGCTCTAGCACCCGCTTCAATCGACATGTTGCAAACTGTCATACGTTCTTCCATAGATAAATTTCGAATCGCATCACCCGTATACTCAATGACAGATCCTGTTCCGAAGCGCACGCCAAATTTCGCAATGATAGCTAGAATTAGATCCTTTGCCGTGACTCCGGGACCTAAGTCGCCTTCCACCTGTACATTCAATGTTTTGGGTTGTTCTTGCCACAATGTTTGGGTAGCCAATACATGTTCAACTTCACTTGTACCAATTCCGAAAGCTAATGCACCAAATGCACCATGTGTGGATGTATGACTGTCCCCGCACACAATTGTTTTCCCCGGTTGGGTTAATCCAAGCTGTGGTCCGATCACATGGACAATACCTTGGTCCGGGTGATACATATCCGCTAACCTTATCCCATTTGCTTTACAATTCTGTCTCAACGTTTCCATTTGCTTCTCAGCAATTTGGTCTTTAATAACATCCCTATTTTTGGTTGGAACATTATGATCCATTGTAGCGTACGTTAAGTCTGGTCGGCGTACTTTTCGATTGTTCAAGCGTAACCCCTCAAAAGCCTGAGGAGAGGTTACTTCGTGAACTAAATGCAAATCAATATAAAGCAAATCTGGGGTTCCTTCTTCCGTGTGTACAACATGTTTATTCCAAATTTTATTAACGATTGTTTCAGGTTTTACCATTTCATCACATCCCGCCATTTAGACATACATACTGCAAATACTGTTCGAAACACTTTTTGTTGTTAAGCTTTCTACTACTATTTCTGTCATTTCTCTTGTACCTACTTGCTTCCCGTCCTTAATATGCAAATCAGGGGTATGGTACCCTTGATCAAGACTGTCATAAACAGCATCTTCAATTTCAGATGCTTCCTCTTCCAATCCAAATGAGTGTCGGAGCATTAATGCTGCAGAAAGAATCATACCAAGTGGATTAGCAATCCCTTTCCCAGCAATATCTGGCGCAGACCCATGAACAGGTTCATAAAGACCAACCCCATCTGATCGAATACTAGCTGACGGCAGCATTCCTAAAGATCCTGTTAAAACGGAAGCTTCGTCACTTAAGATATCTCCAAATAAATTTTCAGTAACAATGACATCAAAGCGATTTGGCTGTGTAATAAGTTTCATTGCGGCGGCATCAACAAGCAAATGCTCTACCGTCACATCTGGATACTCCTTGCTTTTTTCGTTAACAATTTCACGCCACATGCGACTTGATTCCAAGACATTCGCCTTATCAACAGATGTCAACCGATTATTTCTTAACCCGGCACTTTGAAAGGCTTTGTCAATAATTCGTTCCATTTCACTGCGATGGTAATAAAGTGTGTCAACAACAGCATTACCGTTCTCGCGCCGTTCACTTGGCTGCCCAAAATAAAGTCCACCTGTTAGTTCACGAATGATTAAAATATCGCTACCTTTTATTACATCCTCTTTTAATGGTGAAGCATGTAACAAAGGAGCAAAACCTTTCACCGGACGTAAATTGGCAAACAGCCCTAATTCTTTCCGAATTCCAAGCAACCCTTTTTCCGGTCTCATGTGTCCAGGAAGGGAGTCCCATTTCTCTCCTCCCACTGCGCCTAAAAGAATGGCATCTCCATGTTGGCATGCTTTAATGGTATCTTCTGGTAAAGGTGTACCAGATTGATCGATGGCATCACCACCGATAGCATGTTGGTGAAACGTAAAGCTATGACCAAATTCACTTGCAACCGTATTTAACACAAGCTTTGCTGATTCCATAATCTCTTTACCAACACCGTCACCTGGAAGTAGAATAATTTGCTTATTCATAAATCTCCCCTCCTCTTTCCTTCTGTTATTTTACTATCTGTTTCTTTGTTGCCGTTTTCTGTTGTACAATATATCGATTTACTGCATTTAAAAATGCATTCGCAGACGCTTCAATTACATCTTGGGCTGTTCCTCTACCGTTCATTGGTTCCCCATTAATAACGAGTTGCACATGCGATTCTGCAAGAGCATCCTTTCCACGACCAACGGAATTAAGCTGGTAATCTACTAGATGTAGATCCTCCGTAATTAATGCATCTAATGTTTTGTATAATGCCTCTACACTACCTTGACCAGTGCAGGCTGTTTGTACCGTTTCACCGTCCGGATTTTTTAACAGCACTGTTGCAGTAGGTATATTCGCTGTACCATATTGCACCTGAAACATTTCTAACTGGTACTTCTCCACTGCAGAAGAGTCTGTTTGAATTTCCATTAATATCGTAAACAAATCATCATCCGTTACTTCTTTTTTACGGTCTGTTAACAGCTTAAATAGGTTGAATGCTTCTTTAAGCTTTTCATCTGAAAGTTCATACCCAAGTTCCTTTACTTTGTCCTTAAACGCATGTCGACCTGAATGTTTCCCCAGGAATAATGTGTTTGAACTTATACCTACCATTTCAGGTGTGATAATTTCATAAGTTGAGGCATGTTTCAGTACCCCATCCTGGTGTATACCGGCCTCATGTGAGAAAGCATTTCGGCCAATAATCGCTTTATTTGCTTGCACATACATCCCAGTCAATTTCGCTACTAGGTCACTAGTACGTTTAATTTCATTCAGCTTAAGGTCTGTATGATAGGCATAATGGTCAGAGCGAATCTTTAGTGCTACCGCCAACTCTTCTAATGCTGCATTTCCAGCCCGCTCGCCAATTCCATTAATTGTTCCTTCCACCTGTGTTGCGCCATTTTCCACTGCAGCTAACGAGTTAGCTACCGCCATACCTAAATCATTATGACAATGACAAGAAAGGCTCGCACGGCCAATATTTGGTACTGTTTCTTTTATGAATTTAAACAAATTCCCATACTCTAAAGGTGTCGTATATCCAACTGTATCAGGCAAGTTGATAACAGTAGCACCTGCGTCGATAACACGCTCGATAATCTGAGCTAAGAAGTTCCAATCTGACCTGGATGCATCTTCTGCAGACCATTCTACTTGTGGAAACTTCTGTTTTGCATAGGAAACCATATTTACAGCAGTATCAATAACTTGTTCTGGCGTCTTTTTCAGCTTATACGTCATGTGAATTGGTGATGTTGCTAAAAAAAGATGTAAGCAAGGTTCTGCTGCACCTCTTAATGCTTCCCAGGCCGTATCAACATCTGACTTCACTGTTCTAGCTAATCCTGTAACGGATGTATCCTTTATTGTTTCTGCTATCGTTTTTACAGCATTAAAATCCCCTTTGGAAGAAGCAGGAAACCCTGCCTCCATCCTGTCAACACCGAAACGTTCCAGCTGTTTTGCGATTTCCAATTTTTCTAGTTGGTTTAGATTAACTCCAGGTGATTGCTCACCATCTCTCAATGTTGTATCGAAAATCTTAATTTGTGACATGTACTTTCACATCCTTTTGTTTAGTTTTTAATGGTTGTTTTACAAAAGGCATTAAGTCACGTAACTCCCTTCCTACTTTTTCAATTGGATGTTGGTTTTCTTTTGCATTGGTTGCATTAAACTTAGGACGATTAGCTTGATTTTCTAAGATCCAGCCTTTCGCAAATTCACCAGATTGCACATCTGCAAGAATTTCTTTCATTCGATCCTTTGTTTCATCGTTGATTACGCGTGGCCCAGATACAAAATCTCCCCATTGTGCAGTATCTGAAACGGAATAGCGCATGTTTTCAAGTCCACCTTCATACAACAAATCAACTATTAGCTTCATTTCGTGCATACATTCGAAGTAAGCTACTTCCGGCTGATATCCCGCTTCTGTTAACGTTTCAAAACCTGCCTTTATTAAACTAGTAACTCCTCCACATAGGACGGCTTGCTCGCCAAACAAATCTGTTTCCGTTTCCTCTTGGAATGTTGTTTCAAGAACGCCTGCCCTAGCTGCACCAATTCCTTGTGAGTATGCAAGTGCAAGTTCTTTAGCCTTTCCGGTAACATCTTGATGCACCCCATATAAAGCTGGTACTCCCGCGCCCTCTTCAAACGTCCTGCGAACCAAATGTCCCGGGCCTTTTGGTGCAACAAGAAATACATCTACATCGAGTGGTGGAACTACTTGGGTAAAATGGATGTTGAACCCGTGTGCGAATGCAATTGCACTATTTGGTTTAAGATTGGGTTGAATACTTTCATAATATACAGAAGGCTGAAGTTCATCTGGAAGAAGCACCATCACAACATCTGCCCCACTTACTGCATCCGCTACCGAAAGAACTTCAAATCCATCCTGCTCCGCCTTTTCCTGAGATTTACCAGGTCTAAGTCCTACCACTACATCGTACCCGCTATCGCGAAGATTCAATGCATGTGCATGCCCTTGTGACCCATAACCAACTACCGCTATTTTCTTTTCTTGCAATACCTCTTTTTGAATATTCTTTTCATAAAGTACTTTTGACATTTAAATCTTCCTCTCCATTTTTAATTTTATAGTTTTAAAATATTATTTCTTTAGTTTACTTCTATAACAGCAATAGCCACGTCCAGCTCTATCACCCAGCGGCTAGTGGACTTCCTTCTCCTCCTTACGATAAGTTTAACAATAGTCGAACGTCCTTAAACGCTTTCACTTTTCGTGTTTCCTTTATCTCATACGGAAGGAATGTTCGATAAAACCGCCACTTTGCGTGGCAACATCGACTACCCACGGTGCGTGGGCACAGTCCATACGCCACTAAACCGGCGCTTCCGCTTTTGGTGCTATATAGTAGATGAGTTTATCTCTGTAACCTGTTTTGGCTGTTGCCCTCTTAAAAAAGCTGTAACACCAGTTTTAGTAAGTTCCTTTATTCCATATGGTCTTAGTAGTGAAATCAAAGCCTCAACTTTATTTGGTTTTCCTGTTATCTGTATGGTTAAGCTGTCCTTGCTAACATCTATTACAGATGCACGAAACGGGGCTATTATCCCTTGAATTTCAGCATGTAAGTGACCACTGCCACCTACCTTAACAAGCGCCAATTCTCTTGCAACGATTGCCTTATCCGTAATATCCGATACTTTTATAACATCAATTTGTTTATTCAATTGTTTTGTTAGCTGCTCTAACTTTTGGCTGTCGCTAATCTCAACAACAAATGTCATTTTGGACATTCCTTCTGTTTCCGAACTACCTACGGAAATGCTATCGATATTGAACTGACGTTTATATAACATTCCGGTGATCCGATTAAGAACACCACTTCGATCCTGAACGGTAGCCGTTATAATACGTTTCATTTCGTCACCCCTAACATTTCATGAATCCCTTTTCCAGGAGCAATCATCGGATAAACACATTCCAGTTGAACAACTCGACAATCAACTACAACGGGCCCCTCATAGGAAAATACATCCTCAAGCGTTTCGACCACATCATCTTCCTTGTCGACTTTTAATCCGCGAATGCCATAGCTTTCTGCAAGCTTTACAAAATCAGGGTTCTGAGTAAGAAGCGATTCGGAATATCTTCCTTCATAAAAACTTTCCTGCCATTGCCTCACCATCCCTAGCGCCTCGTTATTAACAATGATTATTTTTACTGGCAGGTTTCTTTCTTTTATGACCGACAACTCTTGAAGAGTCATTTGAAATCCACCGTCACCGACCACAGATACTACCAAATCATCAGGCGCTCCGAGTTGAGCACCAATTGCTGCTGGAAAACCAAATCCCATTGTTCCAAGCCCTCCAGATGTTACCCAGCGATTAGGTTTATCAAATGCGTAGTATTGTGCTGCCCACATTTGATGCTGCCCGACATCTGTTGTTACAATCGCATCTCCATTCGAAACACGATAAATTTGTTCGAGTAACCATTGTGGCGAGAGTAGTTCGTTTGACCTTTCGTACCATAACGGATAATTTGTTTTATTATTCTGTATCCGTTCTTTCCACAATTTGTGGTCTGGCATGCCAATGGAGCTTGTTAATAATGCCTTTAGTGCTTCCTTTGCATCCGCCACAACGGGAATATCAGTTGAAATATTTTTTCCGATTTCCGCCGGATCAATATCAATGTGAGCTACTTTTGCGTTTGGTGCAAAATGTTCGATGTTACCAGTTAGACGATCATCAAATCTTGCTCCTATATTTAGTAATAAATCACATTCATAAATTCCCATGTTTGCTGCGTACATTCCGTGCATGCCAGCCATTCCTAAAGAAAGTGAATTAGAACCTGGAAAACTTCCGAGCCCAAGCAATGTATTAGCTACAGGAAGTTGATACCTCTCAGCGAACTCCTTCAGTTCCTGTGCTGCATTTGCTGATAATACTCCTGCACCTGCTAATAGCAGCGGACGTTTTGAACGACTTAAAGCATCTGCTAATTTAACAATCTGTAATGGATTAGGATTCTTTGTCGGTTGGTACCCCGGTAAATAAAAATCATTTTCAAATTTCTCTGTGGTAATCGCTGCGGATATATTTTTAGGAATATCCACAACTACTGGCCCAGGGCGCCCTGTTGAAGCAACATGAAAAGCTTCGTTTACAATTCTTGGTAAATCAGATATGTTTTTCACTTGATAATTGTATTTCGTAATCGGGGTAGTTATTCCCATTACGTCTGCTTCTTGAAAAGCATCCGTTCCAATAACACTATTTGCTACCTGACCTGTAAATACAACTAGTGGCAAGGAATCCATCATTGCATCTGTAATACCGGTAATTAAATTGGTTGCCCCAGGCCCCGAAGTAGCAAGCACTACACCAGGTTTTCCAGTAACACGCGCATACCCTTCTGCTGCATGAATGGAACCTTGTTCATGACGAGAAAGTACATGTTCAAAAGGGGCTTTGCTACGGTATAACGCATCATAAATCGGTAATACAGCTCCACCAGGGTAACCAAATAACGTATCAACTTTTGCATCAACCAATGTTTCAATTAATAAATCAGACCCGGTTCTTAATTCTTTTGTACGCTCCATCTCATGCTTTGCCTCAACTTTCACATTACATACCTCCTCTTTTTGGATTCAAAAAAGACCCTTTACTCCCCATAAATCTGCATAAATTCAGAATTATAGGGGAGAAAAGAGCCATCTTTTCACGGTACCACCCATGTTTGTAGCACTCTTACGAATACTACCTTATGAGGCTGACGAGCAGCCTACTTTGATAACAGGTACATAAAAATGCACCTGACCCAGTCTACTAAAGAATCTGTTCAACTTGGCACTCAGAGATGATGTCAGAGCAATATGTACTTCTAGGCTTCCAGCAACCCTAGATCTCTGTAAATACATGTAACATGCTCCTTTTTTCCCGTCATCGAGTTAATCTTTATTCATATTTTTAAAGATTTAGATAATTAATATTGCCGACAATCATATAACGTTTTAGACGGTTGGTCAATAGGTTTTTCAAAGTTTTTTGATACTTTAGATAAATCTAAATAATTGTATGCGTTTCCAATGTTTATATGGTAAGGAAAGCTGTAAAAGAAAAATTTATATTACATTTTCATGACATTGCTTAAATTTTCAAAATCTCCCGTTTCTTAAGCCAGAGCTATTAACTGATTATATTTCTATTGAAGAGCGATTTGCTTAACCTGCAAACCGTTTTGAACTATTTTTAATGGGACAACCTGATAATCAGAAAGCTTTGCTGCCATGTGCTTCGTTATCACCGCACCTTGACCTTTAGGTACAAAAGACATCATTGTTGGACCAGCTCCGCTAATAACAGTTCCATAGGCATCCACCTTTTTGGCTTCCTGCTTTACGATATGGTAATCCGGGATAAGATCTGCCCTGTATGGTTCGTGGAACAAATCACTTTCCATCATTTTTCCAGCTACATGATAATCTCCAGAAAGAAGGGAGGCAATCATTAGATTACTGATTGCACTTGCAGTAACCGCCCGTTTCCTGGAAAAGGTAGTTGGAAGTGCTCGTCTTGCTATTTCAGTCTTTAGTTTCACAGGAGGTATACAGACAACAATATCCAAATCAGGAGTTGGTAACTTTATATAGTCAACATTTTTATTCTGTATCGTAGCGGTAACAACAATGCCTCCAAATAATGCAGGTGCCACATTATCTGAATGCCCTTCCATTTCGGTCCCATATAGCAGCTTTTGCTCACTTGTTAAAGATAGATCACATAATTGATTTGCTAGTTCAACCCCCGCTAACGTCGCGGAAGCACTACTACCAAGCCCACGAGCTAATGGAATCTCACTATCGACGATAACTTTACAAGCCGGTAGTGTTTTCTGATGACGCTGTGCCGTTTGTTTTGCAACTTGATAAATGAAATGATCACTAAAATCCGAAAAAAAGGGCAGAAAATGAGAGTTATGTTCGAACTCCCATTCTCCCTGTTCTTTTACTTGAAGTGTCAAAAAGAGATCTACAGCTAAACCAACTGAGTCAAATCCCGGACCAATGTTTGCAGAACTAGCTGGGATAGAGATTTCGAATTGCTTCATGTTGTCACCATATCGGTTATATATGCCATAACTTTTTCTTCATCGTTAGGCAGCGAAACTGGTTCCACATTTACTTGATCGATTGCTGTCTGTGGATCTTTCAAGCCATTTCCAGTCAAAACAACAACAACTTTACTTCCTGGTGTAATAACCCCCTCCTTACACTGCTGGATAACTCCCGCAATGGAGGCACAGGAGCCTGGCTCTGCAAAAATTCCTTCCTTACGTGCCAGAAGTTGAAATGCATCTGTAATTTCATTGTCTGTTACAGCATTAATTTTCCCAGCTGATTCATCCCTTGCAGTAACTGCAAGATCCCAGCTTGCTGGGTTTCCAATACGAATGGCTGTGGCAACCGTTTCTGGATTAGCGATGACGGTGTTTTTCACAATCGCTGCTGCGCCTTCCGCTTCGAAACCGAACATTCTTGGTAGGCCAGTTTCCTTTTCATGATGATATTCCTTAAACCCCTTCCAATAAGCACTGATATTCCCTGCATTACCAACTGGAATAGCTAGGATATCGGGTGCAGAACCAAGTTGCTCACACACTTCAAATGCTGCTGTTTTTTGCCCTTCTAATCGGTAGGGATTCACTGAGTTAACAAGTGTAATCTTTGCTTTCTCGCTTAACTTGCGCACCATTTTTAAAGCATCATCAAAGTTTCCATCGATCTCTACAATTTCTGCCCCATACATTTTTGCTTGCGCAAGCTTTCCAAGCGCAACTTTCCCCTTTGGAATTACAATGATTGCATGCATACCTGCTTTTGCAGCATAGGCGGCAGCCGAAGCAGATGTGTTCCCGGTGGAAGCACAAATAATGGATTTGCTTCCTGCTTCCGCCGCTTTTGCAACAGCGATCACCATCCCTCGGTCCTTGAAAGAGCCTGTAGGATTCGCTCCTTCCACTTTCCCGTGTAGCTCCACACCTAGTAGGTCAGAAAGGTGCGGAAAATAAATTAATGGTGTATTTCCCTCATGAAGGGTTAAATCTGGTGTCTCTGTTGTCACAGGTAAATAGGAACCATACTGTTCGATTATTCCTCGCCAATTCATTCACCAACAGCTCCTTCAATACGGAAATAACTTTTTACTTCCTTTACAACATCTGCCTTTTGTAAATCTGATAAACTATTTTTGACCTTTTCCAGTGTTGTTTCATGCGTTACTACAATGATTTCATCTTGTCGAGTTTGTATGATTCTATCGAAGCTTATATTTAAGTTAGTAAATAAAGATGAAATAGTTGTAAATGTATCGACCTTATCTTGTACATGTAATCTAAAATAATAGTTTCCAAAGCGCTGATCAGGTCTTTTTAATACCTTTTTATAGCGTGGTGTTACTAACTGGCGCCCGCTTACATCTAATAACATATTTTTAACAGCAGCCACAACATCAGACATTACAGCTGTTGCAGTCGGCAAGCCACCTGCTCCAGGACCATAAAACATGGTTTCTCCAACAGCTTTTCCATTAACATAAACCGCGTTATATTCGTCTTTTACTGTTGCCAATGGATGTTTATCAGGTAGAAATGTAGGTTGTACACTTACTTCAACCTGATCATCCTGAAAATGAGCAAAACCGATTAATTTCATTGTAAGGCCAAGCTGTTTTCCATACCTTAAATCTTCTAACGCTAGATTAGCAATTCCGCTAATCTCAACATCCTCTAAATCTACGGATGTAGAAAATGCAAGTCTAGCAAGGATAGCCATTTTTCTGGCAGCATCCAACCCTCCAACGTCTGCTGTAGGATCAGCCTCTGCAAAGCCAAGTTCCTGCGCTTTTTTTAATGCGCCTTCATAGGAAACTCCCTCATCATCCATTTTAGTTAGAATATAGTTCGTTGTTCCATTCACAATCCCCATTACCTTTTGAATCCGATCTGACACGAGTCCATCTGCTATGCCGCGTATTATTGGAATTCCGCCAGCGACACTAGCTTCATAAAATAGATCACAACCATTTTGATTTGCTGCCTGTTGAAGCTCAAGACCGTGTATTGCCATTAAATCTTTATTTGCAGTTACGACATGTTTTTTCGCCTCAAACGCTTTTAGAATATATGCACGTGTATCTTCAATGCCACCCATTACCTCGATAATGACGTCAATTTCCGGATGATTTAAAACATCATCAGGGTTTGTAGTAAGAAATGTAGGATCGACATCAACTTCACGCGCCTTCTTCAAATCACGAACTAATATATTTTTTATTGTAATACCACATCCAAGTTTGTGAACAAGTTCTTCCTGGTGTTTTTCAATCAGTTGAAAGACACCAGACCCGACAGTTCCTAAGCCTAAAAGACCGACAGATATATTTCTATTCATATTCTCAACCCCTTTTTTGTAATTTCAAACTATTTATTTAATACCTGTTTCTACCTTTTGGCTCAATTTAAACGTATCATGCAATACATTAACTGCATCCATTAAATCTTTTTCGTGAATCAATAGACAGATTGTTGTATGACTGTCACCAGATTGCAGGATTTGGATCCCTTTTTCAGTAAGGGTATGAACTATTTTAGTAGCGACAGGCATCCCCATTATGCCATCTCCGACAACTGAAACCGTTGCACAATTTTCAATCACTTGTGGATAAAAATCTAAGTTGGTTATGAGGTCAACTGCTGTTTGCGTATAGACCCTTGGTACTGTAAAAAGTAATCCTGCTGAGGATACATTAGAAAAAACAACTGAAATCCCTGCTTCTCCCATCGCCTTTAAAACGTCTGAATGAAGACGGTGCACTTCCTCTCTATTCTCAATTTTAATTTGGGTTAGAGCGATCTTATGAGCGATACCGGTAATGGATTGATCGGGTATTTCCTTTATATTTGCATTTGTCACCAATGTTCCACTTTCAATTGAATAAGTCGAGCGCACATGTAATGGAATATTTGCCTTCATAGCAATTTCAACTGCTCTTGGATGAATCACTTTTGCACCTTGATTTGCCAAATTACAAATTTCTGTATAGGATACAATTTTTAATTGCCTTGCAGATTTGACTATTCTCGGATCCGCCGTCATGATGCCGTTTACGTCTGTGAAAATTTCAACCTTTTCAGCGTTGAGTGCAACCCCTAGTGCTGCTGCAGTCGTGTCACTTCCCCCCCTGCCAATCGTTGTGATTTCTCCGGCAGGTGTTTGCCCTTGAAAGCCTGCAACTACTACAACGTTATGGTTATCCAATTCCTTTACTATACGAGAAGTATTGACACGTTTAATTTCCGCCTGTGTGAATTCAGAAGTTGTCAGAATACCTGCTTGCGCACCAGTAAGTGCAATAGATTTAATATGATTACTCTGTAGCTCACTTGACAATACCACACCAGCAATTGTCTCCCCACATGACAATAATAAATCCATCTCGCGTTTCGCGTGAATTGAGGTTGACTGGTTAACAAGGCTTAGTAACGTATCTGTAGCATAAGGGTCCGGCTTACGTCCTAATGCTGAAACAACAACTACTAATTTATAATTCCTTTCGATCGCATGTTTAATATGAGCAATCACTTTAGAAATGCTAGCTGGCGTTTGTAGTGAGGTACCTCCAAATTTCTGAACCAAAATTGTCATTTTTACACCTCTATTTTATAACCAATTTTTAAAGATTGAGCAATTGTACATACTTCATATTGCATCTATCACTCCAATACTGGCCCCCTTTAAATGATCAACATGTACAAGAAAAGCTCAGAGCGCCTTGAAAGACATGACAAGCATAAGCAGAGCGGTGCAGTGTGGGTGCTTTGCCCACGCGGAAGCGAAC
>NZ_JBYQFJ010000015.1:0-101179 GCF_057836705.1 Virgibacillus carmonensis
TTTTGGTTAGATAGCTCCTTAAAAATAAGTCCATTGGAACAAGCAGATTTTATGGAAAGATTGTATAAGGAGAATCTCCCTTTCAATAAGCCTGTTATGAATACGGTTAAACGAATGATGATTCAAGAAGAAGGAGATCGTTATATCCTGTATGGAAAAACGGGAACTCGGTTATCTGATTTAGGGTTAGGATGGTTCGTTGGGTTTATAGAAACGGAAAAGCGTTCATATGTGTTTATTACCAATATCGAGGGCTCAGGTACAACCGCAAAAAATATCACCATGGATATCTTGAAGAAATATGACTTGATTACAAAATAAAAAACTTTTACAAGCTCGATAAGTGAAAAAGATTTCAATTATAAGGTCTTTTTTATTTTATCATATGATCCGCCCCCAAAAATGTCCAAATGGACAATTTCCGGGGGCTTTCCTAAAAGTTGAACAATCTTACTCAAAAGGGCCATTTAATTGAATAAAAGGATGATCATTTGGGCGATCGAGAAGAATTCCTTAGCAGACGTATGTGATAAACTTAAATAAACCAAAAACAGGGAGTGTAAAAGTAATGAAAGAAGACGGGATTTTTGAACAATATGATTTTTACAGGGAGTCATCCATCGAACTACTTGATTCTGTTGCCTCAGAAGAACTAGCTGATGTGATTCCAAATGGACATAGCAATTCCTTGCGCTGGAATTTAGGGCATATTTCCGTTGTACAGGAGGGAGTAATGTATTACTTTGGGATGAATCAATCCGGAGAAATTTCCACAAAAGTACAGGAAGCTTTCAAACCGGGGACAAGTCCAAAGAATTGGTCTGCCTCGCCTCTTACTTTGTATGAAATACGCGAGTTGCAAATAGAACAAAAGGAACGAATAAGAGAGACATTTTCCGGAAGATTAGGAGAACCGGCAGCCAATGTGTTTGCATTTAGGGATAAAAAGTTAAAGATGGTGGGGGATCTGTTCATATTCACACTCTGGCATGAAGGGTTGCATCAGGGTGTCATTAAGAGTATGAAACGGATTTTGGAGTAAGAGGGACAAGGTAACTGTTTTATTGAAAATAGTAAAAAATAATGGCATGTCACAATGATAATGAGATCCAAGTCTACTAATTTAAGAACACTAAGTTTATAGTCGCAATAGGAGCGCTTTACTATAATAAAGATAGATCAGTGCTCATTTTTTAAGGGCACTTTTATGTGAAGTGTGTTTAAACTATACTACTATGTTAGTTAGCTGACGGTAAATATAATAGTGGACTTAGAGTAGCATCAAGCTACTCTTTTCTTATGGCAAAAAAACAACCCCAAATTAATGACTTGGCGTTCCTGCAACAAGGCTTTGACCACGAAAAAAGCCATATCCAGGAGGTTAGAGAATATGGCTTTTTTACTAGGTATTTAAAAGGTTATGAGGATTCGGTGTTATATATGATATCTACGTTACAAAAAAGGTCTAGTGTTAGACCTTTTTGTGATTGAAACCTATTAAACGGTAGTTAAATACTTTTCTATACTAAAGTAAGCACATGCATTATTTCCATTTTTACAAGAAAGTAATTAAACGAAATATGAAGAAACGTTATCTTGATTATAAAAAACTAACTATATTACTGTCGTATTTTTTATGCAAGATGCAAACCATTAGTCTGGTGTCCCACAAAATATTAGTTTTCATGGAATTTTAACACTCGATCTTGCTCACGGCCATAGCCAATGATTTCTAAGCGATCCTTGTAAGCCTGGACAATTGAATATGAATTAGTGTCTTCTGTCTCCACCATACCCTTAAGGTTTACGTAATGAATTCCATTTTTAACTGCATAGTTTCCAGAGTGATTATGTCCATTAAAATAGGCGACTACATTACCAGCGGCCTCTAACTCTTTTATTACTGCATCATCGTTCCAAACGTTGTGATTGTTCGCAGGATATACTGGCATGTGTGAGAATACCACTACGTTTTCGTTTGTTTTTGCTGCCTTACTAAGCACATTACGTAACCATGTTAATTGATCATTGCTGACACCGCCGTTCCATGTTTGAGCATTAATCGCACCATTTTCCTTTAAGGAGTTGTACATGATTTCGGATTCCTGGTACTTTTCAGAACCTTCGGGATTTGCATAGAGACTAAGGTCGTTTGTATCGAGTACAACAAAACGCCAATTTTTGTATTTAAAATTGTAGTACTGGTTTGGCATACCAAGTATGTCGACAACTTTTTCAGTTGGCGCAGCAAAATCGTGGTTACCAAGTACATGATATTTCGGACCTTCTATCATGTTATAAATGGGAAGCATTGTAGAGAAACTGGATAAGTTCTTGTCGATAAGATCACCAAGTTGTACAGTGAAATCAAGTTCATGCTGGTTAAAAGTTTGAGAGGCATCGATAAGCTTGTCCACTGAATTGCGGTAAAAACGTGTTCCGAAAGCATCACAGTCACAATATTGTGCATCTGGGACAAGTCCAAATTCAAATTTTGGTTTTTCTTCCCCTTTTGCCAACACTGACGTAGTCGGATTAATGGCAACGAGTGCTATTGCAAGTACAACAGTGGTAATATAACCTTTTAGATCTTTGTTCCTTTTTTTAAAAATAAACATGCTAAACCCCTTACTCTTGTCAATGACAAGGTCAAATTTTTAATTTCGTTTTTATCATAGCTTATTAAAATACAAAAGGCGATATTGTTTACTGAATCTTTACTATATTTTAATAAAATTTACCGATTTAGGTAAATAAATTAATATAACCGAAATCCGGTGATCTAGGCATTTCCAGACCAATCGTTGTTTTATTTCCTGTTACCTTATAATTGATAAGTGTGGGTAGTTTGGTGGCATCGAAATTAAAAATATTAGAATTAGTTTTACATTACAGTTTAATAACTTGCTCTTTCTTGGCTTAAGCTTTATTAAATGCGTAAGCATAATATTTGGAATGAAAAGTGTTAGTTGGAGTCGAAAATGTGATAGTTGTGCTAAAACGGTTACCATATAACTCCAACTCAAACGGGCCATTTTGTTTAATAAGCCTCATAGCCAAAACAAGTAATTACTCATTAAAAGCCTTCTCTACAAGAGAATAGTTGGTGGTTAATTTAGTCATTTTGTAGTAGACTGGATTAAACTAATTTTTCAAAATAGAGGAAATGTTTTTAGGGGGTAGTGACTATGAAATTACTAAATATACTGTAAGGATAAGGGCGAATCCATAGTCAGTTATGTCAATGGTAGGGTTTCTGAAAATTTTACATACACTGACTTTTAACTGTAACACTAATACGAGGGGGTCTATAAATGGATAAAACGCTATCAACATTAAAGGCTTTAATCCTATTAATTCTTTCCTTTACGCTTATCTTAGTTGGAGTTCTATATCTAGGTGCTCCTTCAACTATTGTTCTCATTTCAACTGGTTCAGTAGTTATTGCACTAGCAGTAATGTGGGGAATTAAGTGGAAAAAAATTGAAGAAGATTTAATGGATAATTTGAAAGCTATGTTTAAGCCAATTTTAATTTTACTTGCAGTAGGGATGTTAATAGGTTCTTGGATGTTATCTGGGACCATTCCATTAATTGTATACTATGGATTGCTAAGCATTAATCCTATATACTTCTTATTTATCACCGCAATAATTTGCTCTTTAATGTCAATAATGGCTGGAACATCATGGGGAACAATCGGAACAGTTGGAGTTGCATTAATAGGTGTTTCCGTCGGCTTTGGTATTCCAGTGTACTACACCGCGGGCGCAATCGTAGTTGGTGCCATTTTTGGGGATAAATTATCCCCCCTATCAGATACGACTGTAATGAGTTCCGCAATGGCAAATGTTGAGCTTGTTGATCACATAAAGCATTTATTATGGACAACCATACCTGGTTATATTATTTCACTAGTGCTGTATTTTGTTTTAGGTTTCCAATTTGGAGGTAGTACCGGAAATAGTGGAAATGTAGAAATAATAATATCAACTCTAAAAGAGAATTTTAACCTAAACCCGACATTGTTAATTCCACCAATTATTGTTTTAGTACTAATTTATTTTAAGAAGCCAACTCTGCCAGTGTTTGTTATAGGTATTTTAAGCGGTTGTCTATTAGCAGTTTTCTTTCAAGGAAAAGATATTCTCGAAGTCGCTAATGTACTCAATAGTGGATTTCAAGATACTACTAATGTCCCCCTTGTTGATCAAATATTACAAAGGGGTGGTCTATCCAGCATGTTGGATACTGTCGCACTGTTAATCGGAGCTGCAATTTTCGGTTCCCCCTTGCAAACTGCTGGAGTCATACAAACGATGTTGGATAAATTTATACGATTATCAAAGAGTGCAAAAACAATGATGGCTTCGAGTTTAACCTTACACGCACTATTTTTTACAATAACTGGAAGCTATTATGTAACGTACGCTGTTTTAGGGCCGACCATAACCCCATTGTATAATAAATATGGATTGCATAATAAAAACTGGTCAAGGACTATGGAAGATACAGGAACTGCATTAGCTCCAATTATCCCATGGGGTGTAACGGGGGCATTTATAGCAGATACTTTACAGGTTACAACTGGAGAATATATTTTATATGCTCCGATGACTTATCTTGGCGTAGTATTCGCACTTATATATATCTTTAGTGGATATGGCATAGCTAAAACAGGTTCATTACAAAATGTAGATGATAAAGAGTCTGTTAGTTAATCAAGAAATTCGGGTGAAAAATTCACACATAGTACCAGCTTGCCCATCACTTCTGACCTTGCTTGTGCCCGTGATGGGTTTTTCAGTCATAGTGGACCACAAAACTTTGGTGGGTGATAAAAGTGTAAGAGGACAGTGTGTAGGTCAACGGATGGTTTATGAAAGTATATAGTGTTCTACAAACTTATCCCTCCACAGATGTGACTATTATGTTACAAACATTTACCCTGCTTAATCGCTGGTAAAACCCCATGGGGTGAAGAAATATCTTCCAATAATAAAGTTGAGGAAATGAACCATATTTATCATTCCGTCAACGGTCTTACTCAATAGGCGCAATCCTTGAATAAAGGGTAAGCGCTCTTTTTCCTGTTTAGTGCCAGACTGTGGAAGATTATAAATGCAAATTTTACTTTCAAAAATAGGAACCGCATTCTTCAAAAGCGGTGTTTTCAAAAAGGAGTGGTTTGTTTTCGCCTTAAACCCGGCGGAAAAAATCATACTTAGTCGAGCTTAAAAGGATATTAGAAGTATCTAATAACAGGGTCTGCTGTATTATATTGAGGAGGGAACGATAACTGTTCTATATATGGAGATGAAATACCATTCAATAAGTAGTTTTTAGCAATCTCTGCGTAGCACTTTTTTGCTTCTTCAACAGTTCGTTTAACACGTCACAATATCATGGAATAGGTTCAAAGATAATGTTATTTAGGATGAAAAGGAGGATTTCTTCGTTATTCAAAGAATATGTTAACTAGAGTGAACAATCCCAATTCAAAGTAAAGGAGCCTATTAATTATGACGTTACGGTTAATTCCATATTTAAATATGGAAGGGAACGCAAGGGAAGCAATTCAGTTTTATGAACAAGCAATCGGTGCCGAAGTCCTCACAATCAGTACTTACGGTGATATGCCGGAAATGCCAAATACTTTCACTGATGATCTGAAGAATCTTGTGGCACACGCAAAGTTACAAGTTGGTGAAACGGAGCTCATGTTTTCCGATGCTCCGGATGGTTCGGCTATTCAAAAGGGTAAGCAAATAACAATTTGCATTTCAACTAACGACATGGAAAAATCAAAACGAATTTTTGAAGCCTTAGAACAAGAGGGTAAAGTAAATATGCCGTTTGAAGAAACCCCTTTCAGCCCGGGTTTTGGTGATGTAACAGATAAATTCGGGGTGACCTTTCAAATTTATACCGAAAGTCAAAACTAAAAATAAAAATGGAGTGCTTGCTTTTAAGCCTTCACTTCATTTTTACTGTTGCTATTGTACCCGGATTGTTCATCCCTTATTCCTTTAAAGGGCGCTTTTACGGAAGAAGGAAGCGCCCGTTACGCTGCATTGGATGATGGATTTGGAATTTTACTCATAACATTTTGACATACACCTTTTCGAGGGGGTGGGCAAAAAAACACCCATGATCTTTCGTTTTCGGTGAACACTTTTTCCAGACTTATAAATCTTCCTTTATAAAAAGGAGAACATCGCCACGGACTACTTTGTCACCAACTTTCATATTTAATGCCTCGATTATTCCGCTTGTGCCGGTCATAATTTGCTCTACATTTTCCTGTTCTATTCGAATGATTACTAACGATTGCTGTTCGCAAACCCTCTCACCAGATTCGACCTTAATACTTTCCACACTTCCGTTAACAGGGCTTGTTATAATTTGATCGTTACCCCAACGTCTTGGTAGAACTTCATGATTCATCATTGGTTTCGTCCTCCTTTACGTATAAATTATATCAACACAAGTTAAAATATTCTGTCAATTATATCACTTTAGCATATTGTTATCTAATGAATGTGAACTCAGTACAATATTTATTCTTACTTTGCTTATTAAAGCAGTAAGATTCCGTTGGATTAATGATCTTCCTAAAAGGGTGTGTTTCCTGAATAAGGTTTAGCACTTATGCTTTATTCAAGAGATCTCTAGTTGAGCTAAACGGCTACCACATAACTCCTACTCAAACGGGACAGATTGTTGAATAAAGAAATTTAGCAATTAAGAAAAAATTATTGATGGTTGCGTGTGCTAAACTTGACAATAACGTTAATGATTTTATCTAAAGGAGGAGTAAACATGTATTTAGAAATTTATCTTTATCCAGTACCGGAAGAAAACAAAGAACAATTTTTAAAAATTAATCGAGAAGCTGAACGTATTTACAAAGAATATGGTGCGATCCAGAGCGAAACATTTACTGCTGCATCTATTCAGCCAGAATATGGTTGTTCAGGAATGGCATCGGCAGTTGAACTACACGAAAGCGAGATACTTATGTTAGAAATTAATCGTTATCATAATCTGGATCACCATAGTCAGGTTCTGGAGAAAGTTGATAATGATGAACAGATTGAAAAGTTATATAATCAAATGACAAAGGTGATCGATGTGAGCCGAACTGTCCGTGGTGAATTCAAATAGCCATAACAAAGAAAATGAATTCTGCCATAATACGATAGGGCGCAATCGAGGAGAACTCACAAGAAATATACCGTGTTACACTCGAAGGGAATCATAAAAATAACATTCACCCATGGAAGGAGATATGATGATGTCTGAAAAGAATGAACCATTATCAAAAATTGTATCAGGAAGGAATGGCAAGTTGAGCGCGAAAAAATACTCGTTAAGGAGAAGGAGCAAACCCGCGCGTTAGACGCATTAGCTGCCGATTGCCGTAGGCTTCCGATGGTTCAGATCGACAAAGAATACGTTTGTTTTTGAGGGGTCAAATGGAACAGCGAACCTAATGGATCTATTCGATGGACGTCGCCAGCTTATTGTTTATCACTTCATGTTTAATCCTGATTGGTCAGAGGGATGTGATGGTTGTTCAATGGTAGTTGATAATATGGGGCATCCGGCTCATTTGCAAGCACGAAACACATCCTTGGCCTTGATTTCTCGTGCGCCACTCAAGAAGAATGAACCGTTTAAGAAGCGTATGGGATGGACACTGCTTTGGTACTCCTCATTTGGGAATGAGTTTAATTACGACTTCGGGGCAACGACGGAAGGTGGAGAAACACACCTCTGCAGTGTTTTTTTACGCGATAAGGAGCAGATTTTTCTTACATACTCAACGGATGCTCGAGGGGTTGAACATTTGGGCACTAACTGGAGTTATCTTGATCTAACGCCGTTCGGGCGGCAGGAAGATTGGGAAGATTCACCTGAATGGGTGCCGCAAACGCAACCTTATCAGTGGAATCGTCTCCACGATAAATACGATGACTCTGAGGACACGGGCTCCTGTTGCAATTCTGGAGTTAACAGCTTGATAAACGATTTTAAATGATATCTACTCACCTTTCTTTTTCAATATGAACTACTGGAATGGATATTGGGGGTTTGTTGTGAAAGATCCCTCTGGAAATACAGTAGAACTTTCTTTATCTGGTAATAGAAATTCTTACGAAATAAAGTAAACCTAATATTAGCCAATATCAGATTGGAATTATGCCATTATACGAACGTGGCGCGATTCTGGAATTAGAATTGTGCTCTTTATTTTTGTATAGGGCCATTTTGTGGAGTGAAAGAAGGAATACTCGAAAAAAATTGAAATTAACTTAGATGTTGTTTTTTTATTAGCAGTTGAGGGTTATCTAAATAACCGTGTAAAGGTGGGGTGACTAATGAGTTTTGGAAATGAGTATTTGCAAGTTGTCCAGGACAGACTTAAAAGTGTTAAAGGTCTTGGGAATAAGACAATAAGTCAATTATCAGAAGAAGAGATTCATTGGATTTTAAATAAAGGATCGAATAGTGTTGCAGTTATCGTAAAACATTTAAGTGGAAATATGGTATCTAGATGGTCTGACTTTTTAGCTTCGGATGGAGAAAAGCCTTATAGGAATCGCGAACAAGAATTTGAAAATAATATATCATCAAAGCAAGAGTTAATTGCAATGTGGGAAAAGGGTTGGAATATACTTTTTGAAACATTGAATAGTTTGGAAGAACAAGATTTGTTAAAGAATATACATATTCGTAGTGAAAGCCATACGGTACTTGATGCGATAGAGAGACAGATGGCTCATTATGCTTATCATATAGGGCAAATCGTTTATATTGGAAAGCAATTAAAAGATGAGGATTGGAAAACCCTAAGCATCCCAAAAGGGGAATCGGAAGAATACTTACAACATATGCAGAAAAAACATAAGGAAAAATAAACTTATTACGTGGCGCTTTTCTGTAGCAAGAATTGCGCTCTTTATTTATGTATAGGGCCATTTTGTGGAATAGTGATTTGAATTCGATGCGTTTGTTGAAAACAACCCTTATAAAACCTTTGTATAAATAAAAAAGCACAGTAGGAAATTCATTCACGAATTGCACTACATTTTAATTTAATTGCTTTAAAATATGTTATTTAAAAATCTTAAAAGAGAACGAATTAGAATGAAATTAGAACATCTGTCTTAATAATTTTCAATCATCACCAAAAGTAATAGAGTTTTAAGAAATAGTAGATCCTGGCCATTATCCGGTAAATGATTGAGATCAGTTGATTTCTATTAAAGGGCTTCCCTCGAATAGTAAGTTGTTCCGAAAGGGCACTATTGTTTAAGACCGAAGGTAGTAGAAAATGATTTAAACGTTTTTATAAAACTGAAACTTAATTATGCTAGAGAAGAATCCATTGGTGATCAATCTTTTTTCAAAATGGATTCTTTTTATTTACTGTAAAATACGGGTTTGTGAGGTTTTTTGAACAAACTTTATTTCAAAGCAAGACGCAGGACTTCCCCAACGTGCAACATTCGTAATTAATCCCAATATCCCATTAATTAGAAATCTACTTTGTTGTTTTTCCCGTATTTACTGTGAGGTGAAAATGAAGATATCTGATGATAAAGTACCAGCAAATGGAACAACCCCCTCCAAAAACACATCTTTTGACGCAAGGATTTAACAATCGAAAAAGCGAAATTAGTAGGGTAGGTAGTTTACATACGGAGGTGATATTCCAGAAGCCTAATTCATTTATAGCTACGCTATGTGGCTACAGAAGATAATATATTTAAGGAGGGCTTAGCTATTCGAAACGCAAAATTATTAGCGGTTTTTACAATTATTTTAATGATTTCGTCACTATTTGGAACAGGACAGGTAAGTAAGGCTTCTTCAGAAAAAACAATTACGTCTTCTACAGCTGTAGAACAAATGAATTCAAGTTTTACTCCTTATTTCGGTCAATTTTATGAGCAACCTGAACAAGTAAAAGAACTATATCCAATGCCTAAAATTTATTTGAATACCCCTGCTTTTAAAGAAGGGAAATCAAACTTCACAACACAAAATGAAATGATGTCATTTCTTCAAAATCTAGATCATTCGAGTGATTTAATGAAGATGGGAACCGCAGATAATTCACTTGAAGGACGGGAGTTGCCGTTGCTGATTTTCTCAACAAGCGGTAATACGGAATCGTCCGATTTTAAAAATAAAACAACAGTAATGCTGGAAGCTCAGATACACGGGAACGAACCGGCTGGTGGAGAGTCCATGCTTGTAATAGCGCAAAAACTGGCTACAGGAGATTTGGGAGAGAAGGTACTTGACGATATTAACGTCATCATTATTCCACGAATAAACCCGGATGGTTCATACTATTTCCAACGTCAAACGGCTAACGGTTTAGATGCAAATCGAGACCATGTAAAGCTTGAACTTCCGGAAATTCGTACACTTCACAAGGTATATAATCAATTTCAACCGGAAGTTGTCATTAGTTCGCATGAATATGGTGTGTATCCAGGTAAGTTTCCGGACGTGGGTAAACAGGGAGCGTTGCCTTACCATGACATTCTATTAGCTCCAGGTTTCAACCTGAACACACCAAAAACAATACGTAATAAATCATCTGAATGGTTTGTCAAATCAGCACACAAAGACCTAAAAGAAAACGGCTTCTCTTCTTATCCGTATTATATTGTTGATCGATCAGCTAAAGAAACAACTATTACGGAAGGTGGATTAGAGGCGCGTATGGATACCAATGCATATGGTCTCCAGCCAAGTTTTACGATTCTTGTTGAAAGTCGTGGGATTGGAATAGGACGTGAACTTTTTGGACGTCGCGTTGCTGCAACAGTGGCGGCTAATACGAGCTTATTGAAATCAAGTGCTAAGCGTGCAACTGCAATAAAACAAGTGATAGAAAATGTTAAGGCCAAGATTATACGCCAAGGCAGCAAGATAGGAAATAACGATAAAATTGTATTGGATAGTAAGCGCCAAGAGTTGCCTGGTCAACAACAACTTAAAGTAGTCGACATAGCTGAAGGATCAATTGAGCAGATACCAGTCAACTATTACAGTTCAAAAGAGGCGGTACCTACCATGGAACGTGTTCGCCCAACTGCCTATATTCTGCCTCCGGAGTACCACGAGATTGCAGAAAAACTGAAAATCCAGGGAGTAGACGTTAAAAAACTTAAAGACGTAAAAGAGGTGACAGTTGAACGGTATAAAATAACGGAAAAGGTGGTTGAAGATGAGTTATACCAAGGCCATCAGATAAACCATGTTACAACTGACTTAGCGGAAACAACACGCACATTCCCTAAAGGAAGTTATGTGATTAGTTCCGCTCAGCCGGAAGCTAACTTAATATCTGTTGCACTGGAGCCAGAATCAATCGATAGTTATGTTACCTTTAACTATGTACCGGTCAATGAAGGTGATGTGGTTCCTATTTATCGGTATATGAAAGAACAGCCATTGATAGAAGAGTAGGACGAAGATATTAAGTATAAAATCCCCGTGATTCGTAAAGAACTCCGGGGATTATGTATAACCTCTTCTTAGTTTTAGGTCCAAATGTTCACCTACTATAAAAAAGGGTATAAGCTTTACTCCATGCTTTATTATTTTTAAATCTTTCGTATAACAACTTCATCGGATAATTCCGTACACAATTGTGGCTTTAAAATAAAGTTAAACCGTTTTGCCTTCTTTGGATAGGATTTTCCAAAGGGTTGCTTTTATCTTCATAAGCAACTCACTTTTAAAATGATAGAATTAAATTGCGTCAATTACCACATTACTATCAGGTAGAAAATAATCAAATTTTTTAAAAATTGAATACTACTTCACAAATAATAAATCCATTTTGATCAAACTTTATTTTAAAGCAACACCAAAGGTTATTATTATGGAAAAACCAACATAATGATATTACGCAAATGGGTGCGTTAGTTGAATAAGAAAAAGTTAAAAGTCGATCTAAAATGTCGGCTTTTTTCGTTTCGTTAAAAGGAAAGGTTTCATAACTCAGAAATTTTGACTCCTATTTTAAGTTCCAGTGTAAATTTAAGAGATAATTTGCGTTAATTTAATCGTTATTTTACACATAGATTAAGAAACCCAGTAACCTTGACGTAATAAGTTACAGGGTTTCTTAATTTATATACCTAATTTATGGAAGCTACCGATACGCGGTCATATGTAAACCAAAGAATAAACTACGCAGAATGTCGTTTACTCTTTGTAGTATCAAACCTTTTCTTTTCTAATTTTACTCATTGTAACTGAAACGCATTCAAGACGACTGATTCGGAACTGAAGGCCATTGCATTGCCAACCTTAGTAAGCCCCAGGCCCAATCGCCATATCCATCTCCACTGTAGCAAGCGCGGAAGCGTCGTTAATTCCGCGACAGACTATGTGACTCCCTTTTTAAATTCTTTAGTCCACAATTGGGCGCGCTCGTTTAAATGGTTTATTTATAAACCCCTAGATGATGTTATTTGAGGTTTGAAAACCGAAAAAAGTATAGCTCCTGCAAATCTTTTTAGTAAACCATAAAATTCTTCTTCATTAGCCTTACCTCCGTTTATCATAACCTCATATAAACCCCAGCGATCTTTATATGCGAGCCCTGAACTTTGATAACCATTCCGGGTATAGAACATTCTTCTTGTTACCCTTTGCTCATAGTTACTTGCTGTCTCATCAATGACTTCTATATTGAGTATTATTCGATTATCTGGGTACTTCTCTTTAATTTGAGCTAGTGCAAGGCTGCCATAGCCTTTTTCATATTCTTAAAATGAAATTAAGAATCTTTAATAAAATTCACCTTTTCAGCAATTTTGTATTGAGAAATTAGTTATTGCAAAACCTATTCTTCCGCAGTTACAACTGCTCTATTTGCCAGGTTTATATTATTTTAATCTATCAAGCGCATACGGTCTGCTCTTTCCTTTTTGCCATACAGCAAGTAATAGAGGAAAGACATCGCAATAACTGCGATTCCCAAAATCGCATACATAGTAGGATATCCAGTTACTGGTATCACAAGTCCCAGAAGAGAAGGGCCAAATCCATTTCCGATATCAAAAAAGATGAAAAAAGTGGCAGTAGCGAGCCCCATACGATGAGGTGCAACTACTGTCACTGCTATGGTCTGGCTGATGGAAGAAATATTCCCGAAACCAAGTCCAATCATAGCACCTGCCATTAAGAAAGTTACAGCGCTATTTGCTGTACTGAGGAGAAGCATTCCGGCACCGAAAACAAAAAAAGCCGGATACATAATATAGTTTGGCCCTATACTGTCCATCAACCGGCCGGTGAACGGTCGCGATACCAAGACGGTAACTGTATAGACAATAAAGAAAAAACTGGCTGCATCCACTAAATTTAGCTCAATAGCGTAAAGATTTATATATGAAAGAACACTTGAGAAGCAGAAGGTCATCGTAAGGACAATAAAACTGATGGGAAGTGCTTTTGGCTCAATAAAGTTGGAAAGCTTAAACCCTTTGTTTTCATGTTTGATTTCTGCCGTTTTCACTATGGGAACATTAACGAAGAAGCCAGTTACCATACTAACAATCCCTAACATAAGGCAAAAGATAAAAATCATCTCAAATCCGGTATGCTGAGTCATATAAAGGCCAATGAACGGGCCAAGTCCGGTAGCCAACGCTGTACTGACAGCAAAGTAGCCAATTCCTTCCCCTCTTTGTGATTCCGGTATCGTGAGGACAACAATCGTCCCAATGACGGTAGTTGCTATCCCCATGGCAATGCCGTTCAAGAATCGGCTAATAATTAAAAAGGTAAGCCCATAATCCACAAAGTATAGGAGTGTAGTTACCGTAAAGAAGACAAGTCCGATAACTAATATTCGTTTGTATTCGATTCTATTAACGATTTTCCCGGTAAGCAACCGACCCGTCAATGCCCCGATGATGAAAATGCCAGCTACTAGACCTGCCTGCCCGGTAGATGCATCAAATTCTCTTAGCACATAAAGAGCGATTGTTGCATTCAATAAAAGGTATATGAGGATCAAGAAAAAATTGACCAAGGAAAGAATGATAAAATCTTTTGTCCACAATTTCGGTTTTATTTGCTTCACCACTTAACCTCCTCTCCCGGATGTCATGATTCACTTCTCACCTTAAAACGTGTAGGACTCGCCGTCGTCTGGCACTAACATATTAGAGGAGATCCCTTTTTCCTTGATAAAGCTTTTTAATTCTTCTCTTGATAATGTCCAATGATTAACAGCTTCCATATGGACAGAAATAATTTTTGCGTTAGGGGCAGCCTTATACACTTCATAGATATCCTCTTTCCCCATAACAAGAGAACCACCCTCAAAGAATTGATTATCTCCGCCATTTACTACAATGATTTCTGGATTGTGTGTATCAATAACGTCCTGAACACCTTCATACCAAACAGTATCTCCAGTTACATATAAAGTTTTCTCATTAGGGTGCTTAAAGACAACGCCACACACTTGGCCAGCAAGTTTTACCATTTCTCCTCTTCCATGCTCGCCTTTAGTTTTAACCAATTGGATACCTTCAAAGATTATATCTTCCTGTAAAACTTCTAAATTTTGAAAACCAGCACTTCTAATTTCTTTCGCATCTTCTTCATTTTGTACAAACATTTTGATCTCTTTTGGCAATGCCTCTTTCGCAGCATCATCCCAATGGTCATAATGCAAATGAGTAACAATAACAGCATCAACGTTAATGATATTGTCAATGGATGTGGGTAAGCTAACTAAAGGGTTATTTTGATCTTGTCTTAATGAATTTGGGAAAGGTGGATAAGTTCCCTTCTCTGCTAGAAATGGATCTATTAAAAACTTTTTGCCTGCATATTGAACAACTAGTGTAGCATTTCGAATTTGTTGTATATTCATGATTAATTAACTCCTTTTCTTTGAACTACGTATAGTCTATACTATGACTACATAACGAATACATAGGTTAAATAAAGTCTTTTGGCCGTTTGACTTTATTAATCAAAGGAGTTAAATAATGTTAGATAAAACAGATATGCTTATCTTAGATGAACTTTCCCAGAACAGTCGGATCACGATGAAAGAATTGGGTGAAAAAGTCCATCTGACTGGACCAGCCACTTCGGCTAGAGTTGCGAAATTAGAAGATAATGGAGTAATTGAGGATTATACCATAAATGTCAACCAAGTAAAGATGGGGTATTTTGTTCACGCCATGATCAGCATCTATACCAAAAGCACCTATCACCAGCCCTATCTGTCTTTCCTGAAAACACAGGAACCATACGTCATCAACAACTATAAGATTAGCGGGGATAGCTGCTATCTTCTCGAATGTAAATTTCCATCCAACGAAAAACTGGATGAATTTCTGGTTGAGTTAAATGAGCATGTGAACTACAGACTATCAATAGTTATTAATAAATAGAGCTTCTTGCAAAGAGCCAAGTATATTGAGCACTTTTAGAACGTGTCAATATACTTGGCTCCTTTAATTCACTGATAAAAACTGTACTACTGTTTACAAACTGCAACTTCCCATGACTATATTTATGTAATTTTTCCTTTTTATTCCTCCTTAACGTTTATGTTTATGCGCTGTTATCCTATAGTTTTGCCGACCGTAAAAGTACACTTTTGCGGACGATTTAGTTTTTCCTTTGATAAAATATCTCTTTACGTTCGTAAATAACTAAAAAATGTTTATGAACGTTCGCTTATTTTCAACGACATTTATGAATGAATTGAGTAGGTAGTTAAAAAAATCTTATAAGCTTCCTTGTTTCTGGTGATAATCAACTACAATCCTCAAAGATATCAACGGAGCACCGTCACAACAGCCTTTTCAGAATAACACCTATGCGGTACGAAGGCTGTCCAATTGATGAAGATGTTTGAAAATAAGAGAAACAGTAAGGTAGATATCACCAAAACATCACATTTTTATATGTTTTGTTCTGAGATGCTCTTCAGATGGTCTTTGACTTTCTGAGGTGCATCTTTTTTCATATGGTTCAGTTATAAATTTCAACCCTGGTATACTTCAATGGGCATCTATCTTCTACTAAAAAAGGAATTATATAAGTTTAAGTATCAAATTTTTTATCATTTTTTGAAGCTATTCTTGAGTTCAAACGTAAATTACTATAAAATTACATGGGGATATCACTGGTCAAAGAGCTTTTAAATACATATTTTCCAGTTATACAAGAAAAGACTAACTGGGCTTTTGTCTTGGTGGTTGGCTGTATTAAAATATTCAACTTAACTCTATGACACATATTGGGCTAGAGCCCTCAAAATATACTATCAGGAGGTAGAGGTATGAAACTAACAGCAAAGATTTTGATTGGACTCGGCCTCGGAGCTGTCGTCGGTTTAGCTTTACATTTCTTAGCTCCGGACTTATTTGACACGTTGGATGCCTACTTTTTTGGACCGCTTGGAACAATCTTTCTGAATTTAATTAAAATGCTAGTTGTTCCTATCGTGTTTTTCTCTATTACTTTAGGCGTAGCTGCATTGGGTGATCCGAAAAAATTAGGGCGTATAGGTACGAAAACGGTTGCCTTTTTCTTAGCAACTACAACCATCGCTCTTATAATAGCAATCGGTTTTGCTTATCTTTTTGAGCCTGGAAACACAGGGATTGATCCATCTGGGGCAGAATATAAAAGTCAGGAAGCTCCTACAGTAGTTGAAACATTTACAAATATCATTCCTACGAACCCTCTCCAGTCAATGGCTGAAGGGAATATGCTGCAAATTATTGCATTTTCTATTTTTATCGGATTTGCATTGACGATGCTTGGTAAAAAGGTAGAGGCCGTAACGAGGGTAATTGAACAAGGAAATGAAATTATGATGTTCCTTGTTAATTTAATTATGCGCTTCGCTCCATATGGTGCGTTTGGATTATTAGCTTCTGCAATCGGCCAAATGGGACTTGACGGTGCAAAGGCGATGGCTGCCTACATGCTTGTCGTCTTACTCGCATTATTTATACACGCTATTGTCGTCTATGGAAGCGCTGTTTTCATATTCGGTAAGATGAATCCACTCCGCTTCTTTAAAGGCTTCTTCCCTGCAGCAACGGTCGGATTTAGTACATCGAGTAGTAGTTCAACACTGCCGGTTTCCATGAAGGTAGCCCAGGAAAATTTGGGAGTACCTAAATCGATCAGTGGTTTTGTCCAGCCATTAGGCGCCACCATTAATATGGATGGAACAGCTATTATGCAAGGTGTAGCAACGATTTTCATTGCCCAAGTATATGGCACTGATTTATCGTTCACACAACTAATCATGGTTGTCGTTACGGCTGTATTAGCTAGTATTGGTACGGCAGGTGTTCCAGGTGTAGGACTTATTATGCTTGCGATGGTTCTTAACCAAGTATCCCTCCCAGTTGAAGGGATTGCACTCATTATCGGGATCGACCGTTTATTGGACATGACACGTACAGCAATCAATATTACAGGTGATGCTGCATGTGCTGTCTGTGTCGCAGAGTCCGAGAAAAAACATGGTTTACCTGAAGAGATGCCAGAAACGGATATCAGTCATGTTAAATAACTAGGAGGAGTAGACCGTTTAGATTTCCTCTTAGGATATGACTTATTTGAAAAGATGTAACTGGTAGAACCCGTTATCAGTCGAAATTCTCACGTTTAAGTAAAAAAAATTTAAATGATTTCAAAAAGGCCTTAACCAGATGATTAATTCGGTGAAGGCCTTTTGAAATGTCCTGTGCGTTAGAAGAAGGAAACATCAAAAAGTAATTGCGTGTTCCCTCTACCAACTAAAAATTCAAACAAAGGAATTTTTAACAGGAAAATAGAATATGTAATAAGAGTAGCCTTTCACAATGCTTGTCCAGAAAAACTACTTCTTATATTTTATTTACCCGTTCCGCCTTTGTCGAATGTATCATGAATAATGTCTATAACATCTTCTTTGTCATTATGATTAATCAATTTTATCATCCTTTCAACTATAACCATTTCCAAAAGTGAGGTAATTTATACATGAAAAAGATAACGATTGAACTAAGCGAGGAGACATATGATCAAATAAAAGAAATCACTGATCTGGAAAATTTGATTAATCGACATAGGGATAAAAATAGACGTGATAACTATAAAATTGAGGAATTTGTCATTGGTTGTATTGTGGATAAAATAGAACAAATAAAACATTTTGAGTTAGTTAACCCATTCATGGAAAATAATGCTCAACCTGTTATTAAGAATCGCTTTAAAGAAATTGCTAAAGATAAAAATATTTATATAAAAGATGTTGCTGATCAATTGAACATGCTGCCGCCAAATATAAGTAAGATATTTAACAATGCTTCCCAACCACGATTAGAGTTATTCATTAAAATCTGGATTGTGCTTGGCTGCCCACCATTACATAAATGTATTTACCTGGAAGAAGATGAAGGTTAGAAACTTTGTCTTCTTTTTTTTGCAGTTAAAAAAGTATAAATTCTTTCTTACTGCATAAGCGCAACGAAGGCTTTCACCATTAAGGGTCGGCGATAAGCCAAGTTTTCTAAACATTTTTTTAAAATAAATGTAATAAGACAAGCGTTCCCACCCATATCATTAAATATAATAAACCTAATTAAAATGTATCAATAACATTATGGACGGTGTAAAAAAGCGGAGATGATACCCTAAGAAAGGGGGTGATCCCGGATGACAGTATTTGAAACGCTTGTTCTGATGATTTCATTTGGAACATTAATGGTTGCAGTATTGTCAGACCATAAAAAATAACCACCTAGCCTCACAAGCAAGCAGGTGGTTATTTTTCAGTGCCCCTTTAAAGGGCTATTATAGCTGATCGTTGGTGTATCAGCACCAGCGGTCTCTTTTTAGTTTATGCAACGTACTCTAGGTTTATTATATACAAAAATTATGGGATTGAAACCAATTGATAAAGAGGGGGCAACAATTCATGCTTTTGGCCATTTCTAACCCTCTTTCGGCATAAATGACCAAATATTTTCGAATCATTGCCTTACCCTACGAAGTGCTTTAAAGGTGATTATCACTTAGCTTTTAGCTTCAAACGTTTTACAATCAGTTTCCTCTGTTGTCCTGGCCTTTGCTCGTTTGTGCGTAACCACGTATATCCGATCAGCGTTACAAACATTGCCTTCGCCCCAATATGTGCAGTTGTTTACCTCGCAAAGCACATCTTTAGCCATTTAAATCCCCCCTTTGTTCAGAATAAAGAAAGTATAAACGACAATCTGTCTAGCTCCAGCGCCTTGAGCTTTTCGAATTTGTTAATAAGAGCATGTTTTTGAAAATGGCTTTATTACTCGAATTGTCTCGTGGAAATATAATACTAATCGTTCCAACAAGTTCACTAAAAGCGGAGGAACAGCCGCAAGGGTATTGTTCCCTCTCCGACACCCTTATATGTATCCGGTACTAAATATATCACTGGATTATCCGCACATCTGAATCCACGGGGTTCTGAAATATGTCTGCTGGTCAGGAAGAAAGTATTTAGTTTGCAAATTATTTTTATAAATATAAAATTCTTACTTGACAGTTTTTTCTGTATTCGATATGATATGTACAATCTTTTATAACTGAATAGAATATTCCTTATCAAGAGTCGGGGGAGGAGTCTGGTCCTGTGATCCCGCAGCAACCGTTATTTGTAACAAGGTGCTAATTCCAGCAAGCATTTGCTTGAAAGATGAGATGGTGTGTAATGAAAATATAACCTCTTCCTCATCGGAAGAGGTTTTTTTGATTCCCACGACTAAATGGTGTAATCAAATTTCTTTTTTAAACCAAGTAAGTGCATAGGAAAAGTTACCTTTAATTTAGGGGGTGGATCGAAACAGCAGGATCTGCAAATGTTCATAGTGTGTGGTATGGACCAATCATTCAAAAATACTAAATAAGGAGTTTTGATGTATGGCAAAACAGATTCATTTAAATGGATTTATCCAAAATTCGCCTTCCCCGCATTCAACGGGATTGTGGAAACATGAAAAGGACCAAGGTAGAAATCATAACAGTTTATCTTATTGGGTAGAAGCGGCACAAACTCTGGAACGTGGAAAATTCGACGCGTTATTTATCGCAGATGTACTTGGTACGTACAGCGTTTATGAAAACAACCATCATGCTGCTGCAAGGAATGCTGTACAGCTTCCAGCGCATGACCCGTTGATCCCGATTTCAGCCATGGCAGCAGTGACTGAAAACTTGGGTTTTGCGCCGACAATATCCGCTACATATGCACAGCCCTATGCGTTGGCACGTCAGCTGTCGACGCTTGATCATTTAACGGGAGGAAGAGTTGCTTGGAATGTGGTGACATCGTATCTGGAAAGTGAAGCGGTTAATTTGGGGCTTTCTGAACGGCTACCAAAGGAACTCAGATATGACCGTGCAGATGAATTTCTGGAAGTCGTCTATAAGTTATGGGAGCACAGCTGGGAAAATGGTGCCGTTGTTAACGACAAAGAAAGTGATACATTTGCTAATCCCGATAAGGTTCATTTGATCAATCATGTAGGCAAGTTTTTCAATGTACCTGGTCCTCATTTGGTTGAACCATCACCTCAGCGTACACCGGTTCTGTTTCAAGCAGGGGCTTCTCCAAAAGGAAGAGATTTCGCGGCCAAACATGCCGAAGCTGTTTTTACAAAAAACCACTCGCTTGATGCATTAAAGCAGTATACTGCGGATATTCGCAAACGGACGAAACTGCAGGGCAGAAATCCGACTGATGTGCGTATCTTCCCAATGATTCTGCCGATTATCGGATCAACTGAGGAAGAAGCATATGCCAACTATGAGGATTTGACCAATCATGTTAGCTATGAAGGAACGGCATCACTCTTATCCGGCCATACGGGTATTGATTTTTCCAAATACGATCCGGATCAATACATCGAAGATATGGAGACTGAAGCCGTTCAGGGGAATCTGGATATGTATGCAAAAGATCCGAATAAAAAATGGACATTGCGAGAGGCCATTAAAAATCATGGTCTTGGTAACGGAACCGTAAAGTTTATCGGCACACCGGAACAAATTGCGAATAAGATTGAAGAATGGGCGAAAGAGGGCGATGCGGATGGCTTCAATATTGCCCAGACGTATTCGCCAGGAACATTTCGAGAGTTTGTTGATTATGTCGTGCCTGAACTGCAAAAACGTGGGATTTATCGGAAGGAATATGAAGGAAAGACATTAAGGGAGAACATGTTTGGAAAAGGGCATGTCCACTTGCCGGATAATCATCCTGCAAAAAGACTAGGCATCGTTCAGACTTAATAATGATTGGGAGATTCATTTCCTGTTAGCCTCTAATAAATGAAATGAATAGCATAAAAGGGAAAGGGGACAAAAATGAGTACTGTAACACTATATACATGGATAGGTTTTGCTATATTTCTGGTTGTTATGTTCGTCCTAGGTTATGTGAGCGCCAAAAAAACGAAAAATGTAAGCGACTTTGCCATTGGCGGTGCAAGTTTGGGGCCATATGTACTCGGACTGTCCTTTGCTGCAACCTATTTAAGTGCCGCTACATTTCTCGGCTATCCGGGTTGGTCACATGACTGGGGACTTTCAAACCTTTGGCTGTTTTTAGCAATCATTGGCGGAGGACCGATCGGGGTGTTAATGGTAGCCAAAAGAGTAAGGAAATTGAATACGGGGCAAAAATCCCTTTCATTGCCAGACTGGTTGGGTGACTTTTATAAAAGTGACATTTTGCGGGTTGGAACAGGCTTAATTTTACTCTTTAATATTTTTTATATTGCGGCACAATTTGTTGCAGGCGCACGTATTTTTCAATACTTGCTTGGTATGTCTTATACAAATGGGTTGATATTTATTGCAGCAATTGTCGTACTCTATGTCTTTGCAGGTGGGGCAATTGCCGATATTTACACGGATGCTGTCCAAGCTGTCTTGATGGCTATCGCTGGTACATTTGTGTTTGTTTCTGGAATCGTCATCTTCTGGGAGGGAAGCATTACCGCAACATTTACCGGCATTACCCAGAAATTGGGTGCCCAGGATGGTAATTTAGTAGAGGTATTTAATCCAGACTCCACCCACTTTTATTCTATCGGTGTCGTATTAGGTGCAATTGTTATCCAGTGGTCGTTTGCCTCGGCCCCCCACCTGTTCAACAAAGTCCTTGGATTAAAAAATGAAAAGGATCTCGGGAAAATGATTCTGACCTATGTTGTCGCTGCTACATTCTCTCTTTTTGTTCTCTTCGGGGGATTATACAGCAGGGCAGCACTTGGCGATAATGTTGTGGCCGCTGACCTGGCACTAATGGAATATGCAGTTTGGGCTTTTCCAGCCATTATCGTAGCAATTTTGGGAGTTGTTATTCTTGCTGCTGCTATGTCAACAACAGATGGTTTATTCGTTTCTATTTCGACCGTATTTGCCAATGATATTTTTCTGAAAGTTCTAGTCAAAAGAGGAATTATCAATATTAGTGATCAGAAGGCACAGAAGATTGCGCTTCAAATCAGTCGTATGACAGTTCCTTTGATTGGTTTGGCTGCATTTCTGATTGTGCTAGAGCCACCTGTTTATATGGGAGCAGTCATGTGGATTGGGATTTCTGGTGTAGCTGCAGGAACAATGGGACCAATTCTGTATGCTGTCTATGGAAAGAAAAAAGCTCCTGCAAGAGCAGCCGAACTGTCGATGGTTGTTGGTTTGCTCTCTTATCTTGTTATGTACTTTGGAGGTATAATATCAAGTACAATGACAGCTGGAGCAGTTGCAACCTTTGTTGGTATCGCTACGATTATTATCCTAGCTCGTATTTTGAAGGAACCGCAAGCCGCTAAAATGGAAAAAGCTGAAGAAAAGCGCTTAAAGGCAAATTAAGGAAAGGGTGAGTTGCAATTTTTGTTAATCCGATGCTTTCCATATGGCTGTATGGATTTATCACATTTCTAGTAATTATAGGTTTCTCGCTTTGGAAATGGTATTTTACGAAATAGAAGGGTGAACCGTTTTTATTATGACTTGTCCGAGAAGCCTCCAATAAGGTAGCTACCTTATTGGAGGCTTTTTTTTTGATTAAAGAGCTTCAATTATTAAGCTATAATTGATAAAGTAAAAGGTGGATCAGCTAAGAACAACACCAAAAGCCTTGAACTCAGGAAGTGAGATGGTTCTTATTTCAACAGATAAAGAAACCCAAATTATTGATGACATCATGCACAATATTGTTACAAAAACGTTAAAATCCGGGGGGAAACTTCCTTCTGAAAGTGTGCTTGTAGAGAAGTACCGGGTACCACGAATGACAGTAAGGAATGCACTAACAATATTAGAAGAACGAGGCTACATTTATTCAAAACAGGGGAAAGGACGTTACTTAAGAGAAGAATCTATTCAAATTCAATTACATTTAACGGGGGAAACCAGTTTTACTGATAAAATGAAACGGCTTGGTTATGATTTGAAAACACGTAATATTTACTGTGAAAAAGTCAGCTATGACGCTAAAATTTATCAATTATTAAAAGCAGACGAAGATGACAGTGTATATAAAATCGGAAGAATGCGCTTTATTAATGATGAGCCAATTGCCATACATAATTCATTTGTCAGTGGAACGAGATTTCCTGGGATTGTAAAAGACGGTACGAAAATTGAATCTATGTTTGCCTACTATAGACAGCTTGGTTATAAAGAATTTACTAGTAATAAGAGTTTATTAAGTGTCACCTTTCCAACTTCCTACGAGCAGCAAATTCTATCTTGCGGTAGTATGGTACCGCTCATCATTGTCGAAAGTGATTGTATCGATGTGAATTCGAATAACGTGCTGGAACATACAAAAATATTATATCGAAGTGATAAGTTTAAATATGACATTACGATGGATTAACTAAAACAGGTTTGGAACCCAAAGGGGTTCCGAACCTGTTTTTTAAACTTCTCTAATATTAAGGCATTTTACAAATACTTTACGATATCTTAAAACACAGCAACTTGGCGACAAGTTAAGATTAATTTGTAAAGGAGGCTGTATCTCATAATGAAAAGACGTAGAAGAACAGAAATTCTCATTCAAGGAGATTTCAGGTTGGCTCAAAAGTTTGCGGAAACGATTATTCATAACTATAAATGTCAGGAAATTGTTGCCCCCAGGTACGGGTTAACCATGATTAAGATGCGGGAATCCGCAAAGAACTCATTATTCTATATTGGAGAAGTCCTTGTTACAGAAGCAAAAGTGGAGATTAATCAATGTATTGGCATCGGTATTGTTGCAGGGATGCAAGGTGAGCTTGCTAAATATCTAGCAATTATTGATGCGGCATATAAAGCTAACCTGCCTGATACAGAAGAATGGGGCACGCAATTAATCGAAGCCGAGCAGCGTATTAAAAAAGAAAAAGCCCGAGTACAGGCAGAGCTATTTAAAACGAAGGTTAATTTTGAAACGATGGATGCATAGTTCAGACAAATTTACAGGTTAGGAGAGATAGTATGGCAATTGATCAAGTCCATGATTTGCAGCAGGTTTATCGAAAACTTTTGCATAGTATGTCTAGACCAGGCACGATTTCATCTATTCAGGAATTGACTGCACATGCAAATTACAATCTTCCATGTTACGATGCGACCTTACTTACTACAATGACGCTTCTGGATGCAGAAGTAACATTTCATATTCTTTCAAAAAATAATCAAAATTTAATTGGAAAAATTTCAGAATATACACTGGCAAAGTTTGCCCCGATTAACGAGGCTGACTACATCATTGTTTTACGTGACGATGACGAATATTCAATCATGCGTGCGATCGAACAATGTAAAAATGGCAACTTAATTGATCCTCAAGCTTCGGCGACCTGGATAATAGAGAGTTCACCTCTATCAAATAACGGTGATCTAATCTTAACCGGTGCAGGCATTAAACATACAGCACAGCTCCATGTTAGTTTCACACCATTAATGTGGCAAACGAGAAATGAACGTAAAAGGGAATATCCATTGGGTATTGATTTAATTTTTACTGATGAAAAGTCACAAATCGTCTGTGTGCCCAGAACAACTTCAGTAGAACTGACGGGGGTGAACTAATGGGTTATGTTGCGGTGAAGGGCGGCACATTAGCTATTGAAGCTTCGATTAAACGGTTGAAGTACGAGCGTTTAAAGAATGAGGAGATCATCGAAATCAACACGATTAAGTCTACAATGAAAGCAATGGTGGATCAGGTGATGTCTGAAAGCAGCTTGTATTCACCATTCTTAGCAGCACTGTCCATTAAGCAAGCTGAGGGGAGTATGGAAGAAGCGGTTTTCTTAATGCGTGCACATCGTTCCACATTACCTCGTCTCTATTACAGTCTGCCGGTCAAATCTGAATCTATGCTAGTGGAACGCCGAATTTCTGCAAGTTTTAAAGATATTCCAGGAGGGCAGCTTTTAGGTCCTACATATGATTACACACATCGATTATTGGATTTTAATTTAACAGAAGAAAACGCTGAAGAGAATGAACAATGGTTACAGGATTATAAAAAAGAGTTACAAAGCATTGTTGTATCCGATGATGTGCAGTACTTTCCTAAAGTAGTCGATTATTTACGCGAGGAAGGACTTTTTGAAGAATACGAAGCGGATAACACCCCTCCAATGGATATTACAAAAGAAAGTATACAATTCCCTGCACCTCGAAGCGCAAGATTACAAGTATTAACTCGCGGCCAGACAGGTGCTGTCACATCTTTAGGTTATGCCTCTCTGCGAGGATACGGACAGGTCCATCCAACTGTCGGTGAAGTGCGTGTTGGTTCATTGCCTATCCATGTAGAACATCCAAACGAAATGGAACAGGATGCTGAAGACAATTTTTATATTGGGGACATTAAAGTGACGGAAGTAGAATCGTTTGTTCCAGTGACGGTAAAAAATGAAAAAAATGATGATGAGATGGAATTTGAAATAGGTTACGGAATTTGTTACGGACAAAATGAAACGAAGGCAATTGCCATGAGTATATTAGATCAATGTTTGGAACATCCAGAGTCGGATTTTCCAACACATGATGAAGAATTTGTTTTATTACACATTGACTCAGTTGAATCGACAGGTTTTATTTCACATTTGAAATTACCGCATTATGTTACGTTCCAATCAAAGCTTGACAGTATTCGTCAGATAAAGAAAGGAGTGCAGAAAGTTGAAAACTAAAACGCACTTTGCATTTTTTGATGAAGGATCCAAAAAAGAAATCCGTCGTGCCATTTTAAAAGCTGTCGCTATTCCAGGCTATCAGGTGCCGTTTGCATCAAGAGAAATGCCGATTGCTCGCGGCTGGGGAACAGGCGGCCTGCAAATCACCTTGTCTATTATTGGCAAACAGGATGTGCTGAAAGTCATTGACCAGGGGGCAGATGAGTCTGTCAATGCGGTTAGCATCAAGAAGTTAGTAAACGAAACGACAGGTGTCGAGCTATCTGAGCGGACCCAGGATGCCTCCTTAATTCAGTCAAGGCACCGTATTCCAGAAGTACCTTTAACAAACGATCAAATTCTTGTCCTGCAGGTTCCAATGCCAGAACCGCTTCGTGACGTAGAAGCCAGTGAATACATCACGAAAAGACTCCATTCTGAAGATGAGTATAGCGGAGCCTGGCTAATGTTATTCGAACAAATTATGAAATACGGGAAGACAGCTACAGACGCAGACCATCCTGTATATGTTAATAATCGTTATGTAATGGCACCGAGTCCAATTCCAAGGTTTGATAATCCAAAGATGCATCAATCGGAAGCATTAATTTTACTCGGTGCAGGGAGAGAAAAGAAAATATATGCTGTACCACCCTATACGGACGTTGAATCACTTGCCTTTGAAGACTATCCGTTTACAGTTGAATCTTTTGAAGGACAGTCCTGTCACTTATGTGGTGAAACGGATGTCTTTATGGATGAATTAATTGACCCGGATACGGGAGAAACGATTTATCAATGCAATGACACAAGCTACTGCACGGAGCGTCTGAATGTGAATTGGAAAGCTGAGGTGGAGAGTACTCATGCATGAGGAATCGATATTACGTGTTCGCAATTTACACAAGCAATTTGGCCAAGGCTGCCAACATTGTAAACAAGCAGAATCTAGAAAATTAGAGAAAAATTACTGCCCTAATTGCGGTACTGTATATGCTTGTCGGGATATTTCATTTGATTTATTTTCAGGAGAAATTCTTGGTATCGTCGGTGAAAGTGGAAGTGGAAAATCAACGTTGATGCAATGCTTGTACTTTGATGCAGATGTGGCATCGGGAGAAGCTTATATCAAGGACCCGGAGTTGGATGGCCAGAATGTGTTTGAATTATCTTCCCAAAAAAAACGTTATATCCGTAACCATAAATACGGCATGGTCTATCAAAATCCTGTCCATGGTTTAAAAATGAACTTCTCATCCGTTGGTAATATCGCAGAAAAATTAATTGCCGCCGGTAACCGCAATGTATCGGAAATGGAGGCAACAAGTAAATCCTTATTAGAAAGTGTTCACATTTCACACTTTCGTATGAAAGAGGAACCTCGGAATTTCTCAGGTGGCATGCAGCAACGTGTCCAAATTGCCAAGGCATTATCCAATAATCCACCTATTCTGTTTCTGGATGAAGTAACAACAGGGCTTGATTTATCTGTACAGGCAAATGTGTTGGATTTAATTAAAAAAATTCAAAGAGAATTAGGCATCAGCATGATTGTTGTCTCTCACGACCTAGCAGTTATACGAATGTTAGCAGACCGTACTGTTGTCATGCTTAATGGTTCCATTATTGAAGAAGGTTTGACAGATCAAATTCTTGAAGATCCACAGCATTCGTATACGCAACAACTAGTCTATTCATTATTATAAGAGGATGTTCAAAAAGTCACCAAATGATAAACTGCGAATTTCTTCGCTTTGCTTGTCTTTCCGGTCCTCATGTAGCAACAACACAGAGGAACTTCTACTAAAATCGCCCACGTCCTGTGGGCAACGTAGAAGTCAGCACATCCTGTGCAAGTCCGGTCCTCAAGACTTCGCGGCCTTGAACTTCTTGTTTCTAATTCGGCAACTTTTTGAATACACACCATATATCACAATAGAGGAGGAATGGCCACTGTGTACATTATTCATAATGGGCAAGTAATTACAGAAGAAGCAATTATAGATGGATATGCTGTCGTCGTTGAGGGTGAAGTCATTCAAGCAATTATTCCTGAAGAAGAAGTTGTAACTTATTCGAATGCACAACTGATTGATGCAAGGGGAGGGTATATTTCTCCTGGATTTATTGATATTCATTCCGATTATATCGAGACTATCGCATCCCCCAGGCCAACAAGTATGATGGATTTCAACATTAGTTTAAGAGAGGCTGAAAAGATATTAATCAGCCATGGGATCACGACGATGTTCCATTCCCTTTCTTTTTACCGTGAAGATGTTTTCACACATAAACCGATGCGTTACCCAGAAAATGTTCAACGGATGGTGGATGCTATTGACGCTACGCATAATGAACTGCATCTTATTCGCCACCGTTTGCATGCTCGTTTTGAAATTGACAATATCGACGAGGTTGAACGCCTAGTTAAAAATATGGAAGACAACAAAGTACATTTACTATCATTTATGGATCACACACCGGGGCAAGGACAATATCGTAACTTAGAAATTTATCGTCAAACACTACAGGGATATCGGGATTTGACAGATGAGGATGTGCAAACCATCATTGTTGAACGCCAAAATAGTGAAATGATGACGATTGAAAAAATTAAAGAGGTGGCAGACATTGCTATATCCAAAGGCATTGCGGTTGCTTCGCACGATGATGATGATAGTAAAAAACTAGAGCTAGTAAAAGTCTTTGGAACCACAATTAGTGAATTTCCCATTACATTGGATATTGCAAAAAAAGCGAAAGAAATGGGCTTACAGACAATTGTTGGAGCTCCAAATGTGTTGCTGGGTGGCTCCCATTCCGGAAATTTATCAGCAACTGAAGCTATTGATCAAAACTGTGCCGATATTCTTTGCAGTGATTATTATCCTGCGGCCCTACTTCACGCGATATTTGATTTAAGTGAAAAGCATGGGAATGATTTACACCAAATGTTTATGATGGTCACACTTAATCCAGCAAAAGCCGTTCGTATGGATGATGAACTTGGCTCAATTAAAGTTGGAAAAAAGGCTGATATTCTCATCATTGAAAGGATGGATGATGGCTATCCGATGCTGACGAGTACGATGGTCAATGGTGCCTTAATAACAACTACAAATTATCGCATTAAATAAGGGGAGGAGGAAATTACATGTCGATGCTGGAAATAAAGAATTTTGGCAAGCAATTTACCATTCATCATTTAGGCAAAACAATGCAAGCTGTAGAGAACATTGACTTTTCTCTGGAAACTGGAGAGTTCATTGGCATTGTGGGTAAAAGTGGCAGCGGAAAATCCACCATCCTGAAGAGTATTTACCGCACGTATTTACCAGATTCAGGAAGCCTTCTATATGATTCGGAACGCTTTGACAACATCGATTTATCTAAAGCAACTGAAAGACAAATGCTTTATTTGCGGAAATATGAAATTGGTTATGTATCACAATTTCTTAACGTTATGCCAAGAACCACTTCTAGACAGCTTGTTGAGAAGGCTTTATTAGAAGCGGGAGAGCCTGAAGTGATTGCCAGAAGAGAAGCGGAAAAAGCATTAACGCATTTCGAACTCGATCCGAAATTGTGGGATACCTATCCAACTACATTTTCCGGTGGTGAAAAATTGCGGTTAAATATCGCTATGGCAACAGTGAAAAAGCCCAGATTGTTATTACTGGATGAACCAACGGCAAGTTTAGATCAGCAATCGAAAATAAAAGTTCGTGAAATCATTGAAAAACTAAAAGCAAATGGAACAACTTTGGTTGGCATTTTCCATGATATTGAATTTATGGAAGGTCTATGTGACAAGGTTTTCGATATGAAAACGAGACAAATAATTACTCAAACACAAGCGGGTGTCGCTAATGAGGGCTGATCTCCATGTCCATAGTCACTATTCTGACGGATCCAATTCGGTTGAGGAAGTGATGAAAATGGCAAGTTCCAATGGTCTCGAGCAAATTAGCTTTGTGGATCATGATACGGTAGAGGCTTTACCTGAAATTCTCATACTTAGTGAAAAATATGGAATAGAGGCTATCCCCGGTATAGAGGTTTCAGCGTATGATTTTAAAAGGAATCGCAAAGTACATGTGCTCGGGTATAACTATCAACCTGAGGCATTGCGTATAAAGTCGATTTGCCAGCCGTTACTGGAACGACGGCAGGCACATTCGCTATGGCAAATCGAGCAGATTAAAGCAGCCGGTTATGTGTTGGATGTACAAGCGATTATAGAAACAGCCAAGCCGAGTACTACGATTTATAAGCAGCATATTATGAAGCATTTGACTGGGGCCCACTATACATCACTGGAATATAAGCAACTGTACAAAAAGTTGTTTAAAGGAGATGGTGTAGCATCTGGTGACATTGACTATCTAGACGCAGTTAGTGCAGTACAAGCGATTGTAGCAGATGGAGGGCTGGCAGTAGTTGCACATCCCGGTCAGCTGGATTCCTACGACCTTGTTCCAGAGCTTGTAAAGGCGGGTTTAGGAGGGATTGAACGGAACCATCCAGACAATAAAGCTGAAGATCATCGAAAGGTGGAAGTGCTAGCCAAAAGCTATAACCTTGTGATGACAGGTGGCACGGATTACCACGGTACTTATGGAGTTACTATTGAAGTCGGGGATATTTTAAGTCCTGGAAATCTTATTAACTCAACTTTCGCACATAGATAATCATGATGAATTCAATAAACTGTAATACTTATAGCACTTGAAATATGGTACTTGACACGAATTACAAATATGTCTTTTCATAAAACTTGTTGCTATTTACTTTGTCGTAACTGATATAAACTGCGACGTAACAGCGCCGTGATTTCCGCTGTGGATAGTCGCTTTCCGCGGGTGGCTGGTGAGCCTCCTCGTGCTACGCACTCCGGGGTCTCACCTATGCCTTTCCTCCCGCAGGAGTCGACTACCCACAGCTCCAATCACTGAAGTTATGAGCTGAACCTTAGCGAAGGAAAAACACGGAGACTCCTGCGGGAAAGCGAAGCGTTGAGACCCCGCAGAGAGCGGTTTTTGCGATTGAGGAGGCTCAGCGCAAGCCCGCGGAAAGCGTAGTGATTTTTCCACAGCGACGCAGGTCACTGAACATGATTTTTAGTTACGTCGCAGTCTATAGATTTTATGTCAACTACAACAATGGATTGCGGGCTTATTCAACTATCTCAGGGATCATCTATTTATTTCAGTCTGCGAAATTTGAGTTAACTATTATATAAAGGAGTTTTTTAATGACAGATCGAAATTTGTCTATATATTTAAATGTTAATGAGGCTTATCAACCAAATGTTATCCCCAATCAAAATGCGTTTACGTTTATATCGAAAAAGACAGGGACGCCACAGGTATGGAAATGGGATGGGGTAACAACGCAACTAAAACAGTATACGGATTTAGCGGATCGTGTGCTTTCGGTTAATCACTCCCCATCAGGGAAGAAAACGATTGTGGGGATGGATCATAAGGGCAATGAAAAACAACAGTTATATATAATGAATGAACATGATTCCAACGCTGAAAAACTTGTTCATTCCATGGAACATTTTCATCAATTTGGTGGATGGTCACCAGATGAGACGAAAATAGCTTTCACAAGTAATCGCCGTCACCCAGGCTTTTTTGATGTGTATGTAATGGATCTTGCAACGAAAACAAAGGAAGTTGTATTAGAGGTTGACGGGAATTGTACGCCGGTTTGCTGGACAAAGGATGGAAAGAATATAATCCTGAGCATGCCAGAGACGAACATTGACCAATCTTTATTTGTATTAGATGTAGAAACGAAGAAGTACTATAGGCTCGGCAATGAGAAGGCTACATCTGCTAGGTATCAGTCATTAGTGTTAACTAATGATGGGAAAGGTGGATTTGTCCTTTCCGATGTGGGCCGAGATACGTTAGGAATTTTCGAATTTTCATTTGCGGAACCATCTACTTTACTGGAGTTAGTAACTGTTGAAAATTGGGATATAGAGGAGGCCGAATTGTCTCCTAATGAAAACAAACTTGCATACACCGTAAATGAAGGTGGCATCTCACATCTTGGTATCTATGATCTTAGCAATCACACAAATGATTATGTCAAAGGATTCCCTAAAGGTGTTTTGCAATCTCCTTCCTGGCTAAACGATGCGGAATTCATTGTTGAGGTAAAAAGTGCTGTGCTCCCAGGTGATATTTGGAGGGCCAACTTGCAGAAAAAACAAGTAGAACGTGTGACATATGTTGGCGAAGCAAAAGAAGTGCAACAATCATGGATGGAGCCGGAATTACATCGTTTTACTTCTTTTGATGGATTAGAAGTACCATACTTTTACTATGGGAATAAGCAGCAATCGCAGCCTGTAGTTGTCTATGTTCATGGTGGGCCAGAGAGCCAAATTCGCGCTGAGTTTAATCCGGTCATCCAATTTTTAGCAGCTAATGGATTTGCGGTGGTGACGCCAAATGTTCGTGGCAGTATGGGATATGGTAGGAAATACATGGAACTAGATGATAAACGAAAGCGGATGGATTCAGTTGCCGATTTAAAGTGGCTTGTTAAAGAGCTTGTAGATAGTAATAAAGCAGATCCAAAGAGAATTGGGATTATGGGGCGTAGTTATGGTGGATTCATGGTGCTGGCGGCTTTGACACACTATCCAGATATTTGGGCAGCCGGGGTGGACATCGTTGGAATTTCACACTTTAAGACATTCTTGGAAAATACCGGCTCATGGCGGAGGAAACTAAGGGAGTTCGAATATGGTTCATTAGAAGATGATAAAGAGTTTTTCGAGCAAATTGCTCCTTTAAACCATACCGACAAAATTGTAGCTCCATTATTAATTTTCCACGGTCGAAATGATACGCGTGTTCCAGTAAATGAAGCGCAACAATTAACGGCGGATTTACAAGAACAAGGCAAGCAAGTTGAGCTTAAAATTTTTGAGGATGAGGGTCACCAAACGGAAAAAATTGAAAACCATATTCAAATGAACACGATGATTGTAAAATTTATGGGAAAATTTTTATAGAGGGTGTATCTTATTGACTGATTTGACAAAATGGTTAGAAGAAAAATTACTGGCACTCAATGTTACTGAAACGATGAATATTTCGAATGGCTTTAGCCGATTAAGTTTTTCTAAAGAAGAAGCGGATGCACATCGCCAGTTTATTATAATCGCCGAGGAACTAGGACTTGTCGTACACCAAGATCAGGCAGGAAACCAATGGGCAGTTTGGGAAATAGATAAGAAAGCCCCAACAATTGCTATAGGATCACATCTTGATACAGTCAATAATGGTGGAGGTTATGATGGCGTGGCTGGCGTATTATGTGCACTGGCGACGATAAAAGTATTAAAAGAAAGGCAATTTACGCCAACGAAAAACATCGCAGTCATCTGTTTTGTATCAGAAGAATCTGCACGATTTGGTGTTTCAACGTTTGGGAGTAAAGCAATCACTGGCATGCTGGATAAAAAAGAAGTGGCAGGGGTTATAGATAGTGATGGAGTAACAGTGAAGAGGGCTATGGAAGATTTCGGAATAAACTGGGATACGATCGGACAGGCTGAACTACCAGCTTGGAAATTGGCCTGTTTCTTGGAAGTTCATATTGAACAGGGGACACAGATAGAGGAAAATAAGGCGGATGTCGGAGTGGTAAATGGTGTAGCATGTCCAGTGCGCTTGAAAATTAGTTCGCACAGTATGGCCAATCACACTGGCACAACACCAATGCATAATCGACGAGATGCGTTTGTAGCAGTTGCGCCGTTGGTTAGTTTTGTTAGTGAGGAAGCTAGGAAAGTGAATCAAACAGCATTAAGTCCGCTTGTTGCTACGGTTAGTACGGTAAATTTAAAGCCAAACGCTATGAATGTTATTCCGGGGGAAGTTGAACTGGGTATTGATATTCGCAGTGTTGACGATGAGTTAAAGCGGAAATTTGCCGAAACAATCAAGGTATACTGCTCAAGATTAGAAAAAATCCATCGTGTTAAAATGGAAGTTACTACTCTAGTAGATAATGATTCCGTGCTACTTGATTCAGAAATACAGGAAAAGTTGGTACATACGTGCAATGAACTCAAGCTTAACGCGCATTTGATGAATAGTGGGGCTGGGCATGATGTGATGAATATGGCTAGTAAATGGCCGTCAGGGTTAATTTTTATACCATGCAAAGATGGTGTTAGCCATCATCCTGATGAATTTACGTCTGTTGAAAATTTAGCCAAAGGTACGAATGTTTTGGTTGAATTTATCTCGCTTGATTAAAACCGAAACACTAACGTTTCGGTTCCTTTGAAAAACACGGTTTAACGAGATCATTGTAAGATTATTTGGTTTACTTTATACTGAAGATAAGATAGTTACTATTATAGAGGAGGCATTTTACATGCAACGCTTAATGTGTAAAGGAAAGATACATAGAGCCACAGTTACTGAAGCTGAACTTGACTATGTTGGCAGTATAACGATTGATTATAATTTAATGAAAGAGTCGAATATTCTACCATATGAAATGGTACAAATTACGAGTTTAAAAAATGCAGCTAGATGGAAGACGTACGCAATCCCTGCTCCAGAAGGTTCAAATCGAATTTGCTTAAATGGCCCACCTGCACACCTATTTTCCCCAGGTGATATTGTAATTATATTAAGCCAAGGGCTCATGACCGACGAGGAAATAAAAGATCTGAAACCTCGAGTGGTATTTGTAGATGAAAACAACGATATTACTAGTGTAGAAGAACATGACTTACACTTGCCAGAAGGTGTAAAGATATAATTCTTATTGGGAAAATCCAACTGGTTGGTTAATCAGTTGGATTTTGTTTTGGATAGAAGGTGCCTGTCACCACCCGATTTTTGTCAAATTACACCAGGTGTAAATGGGTGATGGAGATTATCAAACGTTGGGAGGAATGAAAGAGTGGAAGCTAGCAATCTAGTAAAGGTTCAAAGAGGTAACCATATAGAAAGCTGTCACCAAGTACATATAGCTGTTGTCGATTCTAATGGTGATGTACTACATCATGTAGGAAATCCTAACATAAAAGTTTTTGCTCGTTCTTCGATAAAACAAATTCAAGCAATACCAATAGTGGAGACGGGAACAGCAGACTACTACGACTTTAATGATGCAGATTTAGCAATTTGTATTGGATCTCATAATGGTGAGATCATGCACACCGACAGGGTTTCATCTATATTAAGGCGAGTTGGTCTTGAAGAATCGGCTTTAAAATGTGGAACCCATCCTCCATTTTCGAATGAAACTTACAAAAATGTTATTCGTAATGGTAAAGAGGTAACTCCGGTATATAACAATTGTTCTGGTAAACATATGGGGATGGTAGCAACCGCTAAATTTATGGGTGAGCCAACTGAAACTTACTATGCTGAAGACCATCCTGTTCAACAACGAATCACGCAGGCTATATCTGAGGTGTGCGATTATCCAGAAGATGCTATCGAAATGGGAGTCGATGGTTGTGGGGTACCTGTGCATGCTTTGCCACTAGAAAGATTTGCATTCGGTTTTGCCAGAATGGCTAATCCTAAATCCCTTGGTCAGGAAAGGGCGAGAACGGCACGACGAATAACAAAAGCAATGACAACAGCACCTGAAATGGTTGGTGGGACAAATCGTTTTTGTACGGACTTTATGGTAGCTGGAAAGGGAAGGTTTTTTGGGAAAGCTGGTGCGGAAGGCGTCTATTGTATTGGAGACAATGAAACTGGTCTTGGAATTGCAGTAAAAGTTGCAGATGGTAATGATAGAGCAGCACATCCTGCAGCAATGGAAGTATTGGTGCAACTTGGGTTACTAAATGAAGATCAGATTGAACAGTTACAAGACTATCACCGTCCCAAATTACATAATGCCAGAAATGAAATCATTGGAGAATTGATTCCAACTTTTCGATTGAAGAGTGCTTTGAGAGAAGGGTAATTCGTAAGTCTCTCATACGTCGATTTAGAATTAGACATTCTTTACTAAATTGATTTTTTCAAAAGACGTTACAGCAGTCGATTATACAATACAAACAAGACCTACTCAGACTTAAAAAAGCGAGTAGGTCTTGTTTGTATTTGCATGGGAAGTATAGATTTTGGCGTTTATCTGTCTAGCTCGCCTGAGGTTCTAAGTCACATCTATCTGTGATAAATACCATTAACGTTCAAAAACAATTTTACCATCGATAAATGTAGCTAAAACCTCTATATCCTTAATCTCATTCGGATCAATAGTCATTGGATCCGAGTCGAGAACAGCAAAGTCAGCTAGCTTTCCAACTTCAATACTCCCAGAATGGTCTTCGTCAGCATTTAACTTAGCTCCATCGATAGTCATTGTTTTAAATGCTTGTTCCACACTGATACATTGATCTTTTCCTAGCACGTCACCTTCCATTGTCTGTCGATTCACGGCTGCCCAAATGGAAAACAAAGGGGATATTGGTGTAATTGGACAATCTGAGTGCAATGTATATAGAATATCACGCCTAGAAGCGTCAGCTAATGGATTGATCCGTTCAGCTCTATCCGGACCCAAGAAAATATGTTTATGTCTGTCGCCCCAATAATAAACATGGTTAATAAAAAACGAACCGACAACATCAAGTTCACGCATTCGATCTAGGTCATTAGAAGTAGCAGTTTGTATATGTTCAATACGGTGAAGATGATCCACACGTGGTTCAGTAGCTAAAGCATTTTCATAGCCATCTAAAATGGAGCCAATTGCCCGGTCTCCGTTGCCGTGTATCGCGATACGAAAGCCTCTTTTGTGTAAATCCAGTATTTCCGCATTAAAGTCTTCTTGGTGTCGTGACAGCTCACCATGAAAGTCAGAATGGCAATAATAGGCTTCTCTAAGCGCTGCTGTCATACCCTGAATGGAACCATCTTGAAACAACTTTGCGCTGTCTAAAGTAGCACGATTAATTGATCGAGATTTAACTTCTTCGTCAAGTTGTTCAGCTGAATAGTTTTTAAACGGCCCGTTTTCACCCAAAAGATGATGAAGCACCATCAAGCGCATACGAAGTGGGTTATTTCCTTTTTTAACTGCTTCTAGATGTGCATCAAATTCAGCTATACCAAGGTCTAATCCAACACCTGCATCTGAACTTGTGGTAATCCCTTGGGCTAGATAATCCTTGGATGCATCACCTATTAATGAAGCCATTTCTTCGATAGATGCTGTAGGAATAGCCGCATGAACAGGTGATAATGCTGGTAGCTCATGCAAGACACCATCTAATCGCCCAGCTTCATCACGCCCAAAGCGTCCGCCTTGTGGATCTTGGATAGTTTCATCAATTCCGGCTAGTTCAAGAGCTTTTGTATTGGCCGCTCCAAAATGCACGGAAATATGACGGAGTAAAACCGGGTTGTTAGGTGCCACTGTATCTAATTCTTCGCGAGTCGGATGTCTTTCTTCCTCTAACAGTGTGTTGTCGTAGCCCCATCCCATCACCCACTCTCCATCAGATGTTTCTGCTACTAGCTTTTTAACTCTTTCTAGAATATCTGAAATATTCCGGTTCAAAGGAGAACTGCAATTTGCTTGTGTACGAAATTGTGAATACATCAATAGATGATTATGTGTGTCGATAAAACCTGGGATTAGCGTAGCACCATTTAGATTAATTACTTTTGTATTTGGAGTAATGATCATTTCATTTTCTGGTGGCTCTGCATCAGTCCAAATGGTACTAATACGTCCTTTTGATACCGCTATAGAACCTGCACGTGTATTTTCTTCATCCATCGTCAAAATAGCAGCGTTTTTAATAAGTAAATCAATCGGCTTCATTACGTGTTCTCCTTTAAAATCATGATCGTTATTCATTTTCGGAAGGATCTGCAGAATCTAAATCATTCCAATAAACAGCTCTGACTTGCTCCGAATTGTCGTGTTTTGTCAACAGACTAACCGCAACTAAACTAATAATGGATACGGAGAAACCAAATATCGTATGGTTGAGTTCAATTCCTAAATAAGGCCATCCGAGTGTTGCGATTAAAGCCAGAATCATGCTCCAAAGCATTCCAGCTTTCGTGACTTTCTCCCAAAACATAACGGCTAGAAACGGAAATACCAGTACTGTTGCTGATAAGCGTAGAGCCCACTGATAGGCACTTGCTATATCCGTTATGAAGTATGCGGCGACTAGACCCAATACGGATATGATGACAACCGTTACGCGTGAAGTAAACATGAGTTGTTTATTGTCAGCATTCGGTTTCATTAGCCGTTGATATAAATCTCGCGTTAAGTTGGAACTTCCTTGCAGAATGAAGGAGGTAGCACCAGTCATTAATGCAGCGAGCAGACCGATAAAAACTATGCCTCCAATTGCTGGAGGTAGTAGTTCTGCAGTTACATAGGAAAATAACAAGTCAGGATCCATATCTAATGGAACATACTGGCGGGCAATAACACCAATGGAAAAAGGTAAGATAGAAATGGCACCAGCAATGACAAACCCAGTAACACCGGCTTTTTTCGCAACCCGTTCATTTTTTGAGGCAAAGATGCGTTGCCATGTTGATTGCCAAACAAGATAGAAAGGACCTACAGATAACGCATATAACAATACCTCACCCAATCCTTCAGGGCCTAATGGGCTAATATACTCGATTGGTGTATTCGCAATAATGTCATTGAATCCACCTGCATAAATGATGCTAGCTATAAACAGGACAATAATCCCGATAATTACAATAATCGATTGAAGTGCATCTGTAATGATCGTTGCCGGCAATCCACCCAAAACAGTGAAACCTAGTATCAAAGCGAAAGACAAGGCAATCCCCAAATTTAGTTCAATCCCCAATGTAATGGAAAAAATGGTTGACATACCGACCATTTGTAAAGCAAGTGTCGGAACAGAATAAACAAATGCTGACAGAACAGAAGGAATAATTCCAGATTTGCCTCCAAATCTTTCACCAAATAAATCAGCTAATGTATAAAGCTTTTGCCTTCTAAGTGGTCCTGCAAACGCAACGATCAATAAAAGACAAAACAGAATGCCTGGAAGAGCAAACTTGAAAAATCCTGAAAGTCCTACTGTAAAACCCATGCCGACCCAGCCAATAAAGACCGCGGCGCCACACCATGTACTGATGATTGTACCCACTATTGGCCAGAAACCAGTATTCCAGCCTCCTATTAAATATTCATCATAGGTTTTTATTTTGAAAAAATAGTAGAAACCCATCGCGAACATTAAGATAAAATAAATAACGATGTAACTTAAGTACCAAGTCATGTTTAATATAGTCTCCTCGCTAAAATGCTTGCTTGAATAGTAAGATAGTTTAAAAATTATACTATGGTATATTAAAACAAACATTTTGGTGCATTTCAACAAATTAGAGGCCTATGGGTGTTGTAGATTTGTATTTTGTATAAAAAAATTTTCACCACTGTTTTTTAATACGATTCTTATATTCGAGATGGGAAGACCTACGCAACTTTAAAAGGGTAGTGCAGGTTTTATTTGATGGAAACTCATACATAAAGGTAAATTGAAGGGAAATACTCTGGATAGAATGTCTGTGCAAAGTTCCCAAAAATGCACTATTAAATTATGTCAACATCATCTTTGCCAAATTGGTCTTTAGTATAAATTGATAATGGTGGTGAAAGCGCTGTACGATTAGGGTATGGAACTTTTATTTACTTATTTTAGAGAGGGTGTTTTAATATGGCTAAAAAGGGATTTCGAGCTAAAGTACAGCGCTTTGGTAGCTTTTTAAGTGGAATGATTATGCCAAATATAAGTGCATTTATCGCGTGGGGTATTATAACAGCTTTATTTATTCCTGATGGTTGGTGGCCAAATGAAGATTTGGCAACATTAGTAGATCCAATGATCAAATACTTATTGCCACTGTTAATTGGTTTTACTGGTGGACGGTTGATTCACGGGTTACGAGGCGGAGTTGTAGGTGCGACCGCTACGATGGGTGTTATCGTTGGAGCGGATATACCGATGTTCTTAGGCGCCATGATCATGGGTCCGTTAGCTGGATATTGTTTGAAAAAAATCGACGAATTATTTCAGGATAAAGTTCGATCAGGATTTGAAATGCTCTACAATAATTTTTCAGCAGGTATACTTGCAGCAATTTTGGCGAGTATTGCAATACAACTTATTGGCCCTGTAGTAGAAGGGTTAAACAATGCATTAGCAGCTGGTGTAGAGGCAACGATTAATGCTGGATTACTACCACTTGCAAGCATTATTATCGAACCAGCAAAGATTTTATTTTTAAATAATGCAATTAATCATGGGATATTAACTCCTATTGGACTTGAACAAGCAACAGAGGTTGGTAAATCCATTTTATTCCTAGTGGAGGCAAACCCTGGCCCGGGATTAGGTATCCTGCTTGCATTCTCTTTTTTTGGAAAAGGACTTTCGAAAAGCTCTGCACCTGGAGCTGCGGTTATTCAATTTGTTGGAGGTATACATGAAATCTATTTCCCTTATGTTTTAATGAAGCCTGCATTGCTTTTAGCAGCTATTGGTGGTGGTATAAGTGGCGTATTCACACTCACAATATTTAACGCGGGACTAGTAGCTCCCGCATCACCAGGAAGTATTTTCGCTGTTTTAGCCTTGACACCACAAGGTAGTTATATCGGTGTAATTTCAAGTGTAATTGTGGCAGCAGCTGTTTCCTTTACTATTGCCTCTATCATTTTGAAAGCAAGTAAAGCCGAAGATGAAGATTTATCAGCAGCTACTGGTAAAATGGAAGAAATGAAAGGGAAGAAAAGCTCTGTCACAAATTCCTTGAACCAAGATGCTGAGGAAGTGCCAGTCGGAAGTGAAAAAATAGAAAATGTTAAGAAGATTATTTTTGCCTGTGATGCAGGAATGGGTTCGAGTGCAATGGGCTCATCGTTGCTGAAAAACAAGTTTAAAAAGGCAGATATTGATATTTTCGTTACGAATTCAGCAATCAATCAATTGCCTGATGATGCAGATATTGTCATTACGCATAAGGATTTAACCGATCGGGCGAAGGCGAAACTCCCTGATGCTGAGCATATATCTGTAGAAAATTTCTTGAACAGTCCTAGATATGATGAATTAGTTGAACGTTTTAAACAATAGGGAGTGAATTAACCGCGTGAGGTGGTGACAGTTTTGTATATATCTGGCCGTGAACGAAAAATGCTTAAGCTTTTATTACATGCTCAAGAAGATGTCACAGTAAAAGAAATTGCTACTATTCTTGAAGTAAGTGAACGAACGATTCACCGTGACCTGAATAGCGTTGAAAAGGTGGTTTCAGGTCATGATTTGGAGGTAGTGAAAAAGGCAGGGAAAGGACTTCGTGTAATCGGAAGCAAGGATGATAAGCAACGATTAGAAGTCACGCTTTCCAATGCATCTTCTTCTGATTATACTTCTGAGGAAAGACAGACAATTATTTTATCAACCCTTCTTGAGGCGAAGGAACCGGTAAAACTGTTCACCCTTGCACATGAGTTGAAAGTGACGATTGCTACGATAAGTCATGACCTGGATCAGTTAGAGAAAGAATTAACAACTTTTCACCTTCTTTTATTGAGAAAAAGAGGGTATGGCGTGAGGATTGAAGGGGATGAATCGAATAAACGCGCAGTAATAAGTAACTTAATTGCAAAGAATGTGGACCCTTTTGAATTCATATCCCTCTTAAAAGAAAACATCGAGAAAAAATCGAAACAACCATTAAATACGATTTCAAATCGGTTATTAGGTTTAGTTAATCCAGAAACGTTAAGCACAATTGAAAAAAGGGTAAATCAAGCAAAAAGGGAATTAACACACGATTTAGCTGATAGTGCGTTTATTGGTTTAGTTGTTCATCTAGCATTAGCGATTGAACGGCTGCAAAAGGGAGATCATATCAAATTTGATCAAGCATATATGAAACAAATTGAAGGAACTAACGAGTATGCAATTGCGAGGAAAATGATCCGAGATTTGGAAGTGTCTCTTTCCATGGATATTCCAGATGATGAAATCGGGTATATCACGATGCATTTAATGGGAGCAAAACTGCGCATCGATCATAATTATTTAATAGAAGATTCTAGTTTAGATATTGCTTATAAAACAAAAGAATTGATTTATTATGTAGGGTCACATATGGATGTGGATTTATCTGAAAATACCTCTTTGTTGAATGATCTGGTAGCACATTTAAAGCCAACAATCTATCGGCTTAAACAGGGAATGAATATAACGAATCCTCTAATAGAAGACATTACGAGAGACTACTCTGATCTTTTCCAGTTAATCCAGGAAAGTGTTCATGAAATATTTCCAGACATGGTATTTCCAGAGGATGAAACGGGTTATCTCGTACTTCATTTTGCAGCTGCCTTATTACATGGTGAAGAAGCATATAACGTAAGAGCGTTAGTTATTTGTTCGAGTGGGATTGGAACTTCGAAAATACTTGCTACGAAATTAGTGCAACGGATTCCAGAAATTAAGGAAGTGAAAAATCAATCTCTGTTTGATCTGGAGGATCTCAAACCAAATCAATATGACATCATTGTTTCGACTATCCCATTAAAAGAATTCGCTGGTGACTATATTCTCACCTCGCCAATTTTGACGCAATCGGAAGTTCATCGTATTAAAAAAATAATCAGACAAAAAAAGCTTGCTTACAAAACAAGAGGGAGTCAAAAGAGATCTGATTCTATACGTGAAGACAAGTTAGGTACAGATTTCATTCCGCGGCTTGAAGCCATGCAAAGTTATACAAAATCAATGTTGGATCTGTTAGCCTCGTTCCATGTCAGGCAAGTTACAGAAAAAGGTTCAATGGAATCCATGTTGCATTTGATTTGTACAGAATTAGAAGAAAACCGGCTGATACAAAATAAAGAAAATGTTAGGAATATGCTCTTAAAAAGGCAGCAAATAAGTGGTCTAGGAATTCCTAATACTTCCCTTGCACTTTTTCATACGCGGTCAAATGATGTATTTAGACCAAGCTTTTCCATTCATCCGTTAAATCATCCACTATCTGTTATAGGAATGGATGGCGAAAGTATGGAAATGGATACGGTATTGTTAATGCTTGCTCCTGAGGATATACATCAAGAAGCGTTAGAAGTTCTCAGTTACCTAAGCAGTTTAATTATACAAGGACAAGAAAGTATTAAATTGTTTGAATCAGGTAATGAAGCTGAAGTCAAACAATTCCTGTCAAAACAATTTCATAAATTTTTACATGAAAAAAATCTCTTATAGGAGTGTGTTATATTATGCCAAAAGAAGTATTAAGCAAAGAAACGATTCATTTACATGTAACGTTAGATAATAAAGAGGAAGCAATTCGGTATACTGGCGGAATATTGGTGGAAAACGGATATGTGGAAGAATCATATGTTGGTAAGATGCTGGAAAGAGAAGAAGTAACCTCTACATTTATGGGTAATAATGTCGCAATTCCCCATGGAACAGATGACGCGAAGGGAGCTGTTCTAGAAACAGGTCTTACCGTTGTAACTGCACCTGATGGTGTTGATTTTGGTAATGGTAACATTGCCAAGGTTTTAATCGGGATCGCTGGAAAAGGGGATGAACATTTAGAAGTTCTATCGAAAATTGCTATTGTATGTTCAGAAGAAGAAAATATCAAAAAAATAGTGGACGCACAATCAAAGGAAGAAATTCTAGCTCTATTCGATGAGGTGAACTAAATGTTAGCTGTACATTTTGGCGCAGGAAATATAGGCAGGGGTTTTATCGGATCCCTTTTACATCAAGCAAATTATCATACAACATTTGTTGATGTAAACGAAGCAGTAGTTCAGGAACTAAACGAAAAGCAGCAATACAATGTTGTGTTAGCCTCCGAAAACAGTGAAACATTAACAGTAAAAAATGTTTCAGGAATCAACAGCCTAAGCGATCCAGAAAAAGTTGTTGAAGCTATTGTCAACGCTGATATTATCACAACCGCTGTCGGTCCTAATATTCTAGCGATAATTTCAGAATTAATTGCAAAAGGTTTGCGAGCAAGAATGAAGTCTAACCAACAAGCACTTAATATTATTGCCTGTGAAAACATGATTGGCGGAAGCTCACAATTAAAGAAAAAGATAGGTGAACATTTAACCGAAGAGGAACAAACATCCTTTAATGCAGTATTTGGTTTCCCAAACGCTGCTGTTGACAGAATTGTTCCCAATCAAGTTAATGATGATCCCTTAGAGGTCTCTGTTGAGCCTTATTATGAATGGATTGTAGAAGAAACAACTATCAGGGGTGCTAAACCATCAATTGATGGGGTGACGTATGTACGTGATTTAAAACCATATATTGAGCGTAAATTATTTACTGTTAACACTGGTCATGCTGTACCTGCTTATATTGGCCGTTATATGGGGTATACAACAATTAATGAAGCAATGAATGATCAACATGTTCAAGAAATTATTAAAGGCGCATTAACGGAATCAGGGGAAGCACTTATTCAAACCTATCAATTTGATCGGGAAGAGCATCAAACGTATATAAATAAAATTATTCAGCGGTTTATGAACCCGTACATTTCTGATGAAGTTACCAGGGTAGGAAGGGGCCCGATAAGGAAGCTTGGCCCAAACGACCGCTTGATTCGCCCAGCTAGCATTTTTATGGACGTGACAGGAAAACAGCCATTCTATCTCGGTAAAACAATAGCATCCGCTTTAGAATACAAAAACGAACAAGATGAAGAAGCGGTTAAACTACAACAAATGATTACGGAATATGGCTATAAACAAACACTGCAGTCCGTTTCTGATCTGAATCCTACTCATCCATTAATTTCGGTTGTGTTAAAGGAATTAGAAGAGCTCAAATTGTTAAAGGGATAAAAGGAAAGTGAGATAGAATTAAAATCATTAAATTAAGTCCGGATAATCGGGCTTTTTTTTGAATAAAATTGCCAATACGCAAAAATGCAATAATTCTATCATTTCATTTTCATCAATACTGAACTAAAGTTATAATAAGGGTATTACTTTATATAGTTTGATAGTAATGTTTGGACATCTTCTATGATTAAACTGAAAATCAACAGTTGGAGGTAATGATAATGAAAACTATTTCAAAGGAAAAATGTATTTTAAAAATGTCACCTAATAATGAAGAGGTAGAAAGAGTAGACTCGGGCGAAACAATTATCTTTGAAACATATGACTGTTTCAGTAATCAGATTACTAGTGAGGAACATCCGTTTAGTTCAGTTGGCTGGGACAAAATAAACCCAGCAACAGGTCCTTTGTTTGTTGAAGGTTCAAAGATTGGTGACACTCTAAAGGTTGAGATAATTGATATTCAAATTGAAGATAAAGGCGTTATGGCTATATCACCTGAGATGGGTGCCTTAGCGGGAACAGTTACCGGTGAAAAGACAAAGATTATTCCGATTGAAAATGGTGTTGCAAAATTTAATGATCAGTTGAATTTACCTATAAAACCAATGATTGGAGTTATAGGTACTGCTCCACTTGATGAAGATGTTCCAACAGGTACTCCTAAAGATCATGGTGGAAACATGGACTGTAAAAAAATTGCAAAGGGATCAACTCTTTATTTGCCGGTGAATGTTGATGGGGCCCTTTTGGCTATGGGCGATGTGCATGCTGTTATGGGAGACGGAGAGGTAGTAATTTGTGGTCTGGAAATACCGGCAGAAGTTACTGTTAAGGTATCCGTGTTAAAAGGCCGTGACTATCCATTGCCATTTCTTGTAGATAACGATTATGTGATGGCAATTGCATCGGCAGAGACGTTGGATGAAGCTGCCAAAAAAGCAACAAAAAATATGCATACCTTTTTAGTTGAGCAGTTAAAAATGGATGTTAATGAAGCAGGAATGTTTTTATCAGTAGGTGCAGATTTAAAGATTTGCCAAATTGTTGATCCATTAATGACTTCCCGAATGGAGCTCCCGCGTTGGGTATTGGAAAAGTATAACTATAACATGAAGTAAAATTTTGTTGTGGTGGGTTAAATGTTAAATAAAGTACTTAGCATAAATTTAATACGAGGGAGGTTCTTTAAATGAAATTAATAGCTATTGATATGGATGGGACCCTGCTTTCTGAAAATAGTACGATTAGTGGGGGGAATAGAGATGCAATTCTTGATGCACAAAGTCAGGGAAATATTGTTTCTATATCATCAGGGCGTTCCTTGCATGACGTAAAACAAATTCTGCATGATGCTGGTTTAGAATGTCCAATTATAACGGGAAATGGTGGACTTTCATTCGAATCGGATGGGATTATTCAACACCATACCCTTTCTGCAGAGGTTCTATCAGAAATGATGAGTTTGTTACAAAAAAGTGGATTATATTATGAGATTTATACCAATGAAGGCATTTTAATTAAAAAAGACGGGAGAGATCTTTTAAATAAGGAAATTGATGCTTTAAAGTATCGATCTAGCAGCTCAGAGTTAAAAAAAGCAGAGCATGTCATTGATATTCAATATGAACAGAACGGTTTAATTGATGTAGATGATTATCAAGGAATAGATTTTACTGATAAAGGCGTCTACAAATTGTTTGTTCTCTCTTTTGATAAAGAAAAACTAAAAAAGCTGCGTGAGAACCTAACGCATAAAGAAGTATCTCTTACTTCATCTGGAACCGAAAAGCTCGAAATTGGCCACTCTCAAGCAAGTAAAGGTAATGCATTAGAATTCCTTGCAAATCATTTTGGAATACCAGTGGAAGATACGGTTGCAATTGGCGATAATTTAAATGATATTTCCATGTTCGAAATTGCTGGGATGTGCATTGCGATGGAAAATGCTGAGGAAGATGTAAAAAAACAAGCTACATATATTACAAAGCATCATAATGATGATGGGGTGGCGTACGCATTAAGGGAATTTGTATTAGGTGCTTGAAAAGATGATCAACATCTTCTAAAGACAACAGGAAAATATGATTTTAAAAACGAACATACCTCTTAATTGGTCATGTGATAAACAAATTTTATGTTCGTGAGAAAGTTAATGGAAATAAGAATTTATATAATATAAAAGAGCGGTCGCATGACGACCGCTCTTTTAAAATGTTTACTCACCAATAGATTCATAAACTGTCGTAGCTATTTCTGCAGACAACGACCCAGTACTAGGGTACGATCCACTTTCTAATTGACCATTATTTTGTTTGTTCGTTAATACGATGATTTGTAAGTTATGTGCTGGGTCGAAAATCACCTGTGTTCCTGTAAAACCGGTATGACCAAAGGCTGAATCGGAATGTAGTTCACCCATATACCATCCTTTGTTCAGTTCCCAGCCATATCCTTGGCCATATCGTTGCGCCTGGGAAAATGTATCGATTATCATTTCATCATATAACGTTACATCTCCATAGTTTCCGCCATTTAACATAGTTTGACCAAGAATTGCTAGATCGCGAGCGGTTGAAAATAGACCTGCATGTCCTGCTACACCGTTATTTGCATAATAACTATTTCCATCACTTACTTCGCCGACGAGCGTATAGTCTCTCCATCTTTTGAAGTCATCAGCATCTTCCTCAACATAGTATCCAAAGTTTGGATCGTCTATCATCTTGTATTCAAAAGGATTGCCCCAGGAAGTGGCTGCGATTTTCTTATTCAATTTTTCAGGTGGAGCAAACATTGTATTTTTCATTTTCAAAGGTTTATAGATAGTTGTTTCTAAATAAACATCTAATCGCTGCCCCGTTACTTTTTCGATAATGAACCCAAGTGTCATAAAACTAAAATCACTATATCGGCGGTCTGTGTCAGTCTCATATTCTAATGGTAGTTTATTGATATAGTCAAGTACCTCTCTTGAATTACTAGCGTGTAAATAAGTAGGTTGCCAAGGTGTTAATCCGGATGTATGCGTTAACAGATCAGCAATTGTTACTGCGTCTTTGCCATTTTGTGCAAACCCTGGAATATAAGTAGACACTTTATCATCAACAGCTATTTTCCCTTCGCTAACTAGTTTCATTATCCCCTGTGTCGTGCCCATTACTTTTGTAACAGAAGCCAAATCAAAGATGGTCTTAGGCTTCATTTTTCTAGGATGATTAAGTAATTGACCCATATCATACTTTTGGGCATAGCCATACGCAGTTTCTTTTACTATTTTGTTGTCTTTTGCAACTAAAACCACTGCACCAGGTGTTATTCCATTGTTAATTGCATCTTTAACAATCTCATCTAATTCACTTAACTTTTCCTTATCCATTCCAACGGCTTGTGGACTTCCATGACTAAGTTCAGAAGACTTGGCTAAAACAGAATCTGTCGTTTGAAGCGTTACCCCAAAAGTTAAGAAAACTAGTAACAAAATTAAAAGGCTTTTTTTCATGAATTAATAATCCTCCCTGTAATTGAAAAGTGTAATAAATTTCTGAACTATACAATAACTATTAATATACAATATAATGTATATTGGAATGGGTTTCAAGACTGCCAAAAGTCTCATTTGTTGAATTGAAATAGCCAAACCACTTATGAACTATAGGTTCGACAAATTATTAAAGTAAAACAAAAATTTTGAATTAAGGAGTTGTAATTGAATATTGAAAGCGCTATACTTTCAATATACTAAATACTGTATTTTCAAAAAGGGGTAAAAATGAGTAGAATCTGGGATAGTTTATTTTCAAAAAATGGTTTGGCAGCAAAAGAAATTGCAATGAAGTTAGTGCACGTAGAGGAAGGAGGAAGAATTCCAAAAGTAGATGATCTTGTGGAAGAGCTAGCATTGGGTCGGGGAACGGTGCAAGGGGCATTAAGGGTTTTGGAAAATCTTCATGCGGTCCGCCTGGAATCAAAAGGACATTTAGGTACTTTTTTAAAGAACAAAGATCTGCATTTACTAAAAGAAATAGCCGGGGTGGGTTCATTGATGGGAGCTATGCCTTTACCGTACTCACCACAGTACGAGGGGTTAGCGACAGGTTTGATTGAGACATCGGAACAAATGATAAACCGCCTTAACTTAGCATATATGAGAGGTTCAAAGCTCAGGTTAGAAGCATTGAAATCACGCAGGTATGATTTCATTATTATGTCCCATTTAGCAGCTGAAGAAGAGTTCAAACATGATGCTAATCTAGTAATTGTTCAAAACTTTGGACCGAAAACATATGTATCGTCCCACCAAATATTCTTTGCAAATTCAAATGATAGTTATATAAAAGATGGCATGCGAATTGGGATTGATCGTACGTCAATCGACCAATCAAAGATAACGCTACTAGAATGTGAAGGTATAAATGTTGAATTAGTACCGGTAAACTACATGCAGCTTTTCGATAATTTGATGAATGGAACGCTTGATGCGGCAGTATGGAACTCGGATGAAAACAGATCTAAAAATGCTTTTAAAACTGGTGCTTTTAAATCTGAAAAAGCACTGAGCGTTTCAGAAAAGGCTTCCACGGCTGTAATCGTAGTTGAAAAGAATCGAAAAGATGAATTAGATCAGATTTTACATCTTGATAAACAAAAAATCGTTTCCGTTCAACAGCTAGTAGTGGATAAGAAAAAGCTACCACATTATTAGAGTGGGGAGGAATATTACTATATGGATAGAGCTGAACTTGAAGAAAGACTTCTATTGTTAGTAGATCAACAGGTTATTACGACGCGTGCGAGCGATGTTACGAAACTAGCATTCGAAAGGTTGTTAGATAGTTTAAATGTTAGTGAACTGGAGCAGGCAGAGATGCTGTTCACTCATTTACCAACTGCTTTATCAAGAATTGAAAGCGGGGAAGTAGTAGAGGCTCCCTTACCTGAAATAATGAGTGAGATTAAAGATTCTCCTCATTTTCATGTTGCAGAAAGGCAATTAAATTTTATTGAAAGAGAATGGGGAAGAGGACTGCCACAGGGAGAAAAGGAATATCTATATATGCATTATACGAACGTTATAAATGTAACAATTGGAGGAGAGTAATATGAAAATTGTAATTGGCGGACAAGTAGAAAAAAAGGAAATGCAGGCATTGATAAAGGGTATAGATTCATCAATTGAAACTGTAATTAAGTCGGACATAGATGCAGCTATGGCTATTAAGAATGGTCAAGCCGATTATTATTTAGGAGCATGTCACACAGGTGGTGGCGGTGCGCTTGCAATGGCCATCGCTTTAATTGGGAGAGATCAATGTGAAACTGTTTCCATGCCAGGGCGAAAACCAGTTGCAGAAAAAGTTGAGGTAGCTGTAACTAGTGGGAAGAAAGCTTTTGGATTTACGGGAGATCATATGGAAACGGCAGTACCAATGATTATTAAATCTTTAAAAAATATAAGTAATTGATTTGAGGGGGATTATTTATGGAGTTAGTATTTGTCGTGTTAATAGGTGCAGTAGCTGCGGTGTTAGCTAACTTAAATATCGCGGTGTTCAATGACGGGTTACGTCCGATAGTTGGGGAACATATTGAAGGGCGTTTGAAACGTAGGGAGCTCGGGTTAACTGCGTTTGCAATGAGCTTTGGATTAGTTATTGGTTTTGGTATTCCTTTTACGATAACAGCTAGTATTATATTAATTCATAGTATTTTATTAGGTACAGATATTATTGGTTTAATAGCTCCAAAAAATAAATGGGGTACGCCCGTAGCCGCTGTAGTGGGTGGTTTATATGGTTGGGGGTTATTAGCTGGATTAGAGGGCTTCGTGGCGTTATTTGAAAAGTTACCTGTTAACTTTTTAGAACCAATGGGGGCAGTAGGTACACCAGTTGTTGTTACCTTTATGGCATTTCCTGCACTCGCGGTCGCCATGCAATTCAGTGTTAAAAAAGGTGTTTTGACATTTATCGTAGCAGCGTTGGTTAGACAGTTAGCCGTTTTTGTAAATGAAAGCGGTTTTATTAGTATTGGCGGTAATGTAATTAGTTTAAACCAGGAAGGTATGGCGTTAATTGCTGGAATGATTTTTCTCTTTGGCTATGCAATGCGTGAAAAGTCAGAAGGTGACGCCTCTGTTGATTTAGCTTCTATATTTAGTGAAAAGGTTAAATCTATCAAGAAGAATGTGGCATTCTTTATGGTGATTGGTGCGCTAATTGCTGGTGCAACTAATTTATTGCTAATGGCTGGCGACCCAATTTCGCTTAGCTTATTAGCAGAGGGTAAACAAACGGATGCTGGTATTGCTGCAGCTGCTAGAGCAATTGGATTCATTCCTTTAGTAGCGAGTACAGCTATTGCAACGGGTGTATATAGCCCAGTAGGATTTACATTAATTTTTGTTGTAGGATTGTTTTCACCGAATGTGTGGATTGCAGTTGTTGTTGGTGCAATTGTTATTTTCTTAGAGGTTATGCTGTTGGGTTCAATTGCTAAATTCTTAGATAAATATCCAGGCGTTAGAAATTCTGGAGAAAACATCCGAAGCGCAATGACAAGATTGATTGAGGTTGCTTTGCTAATTGGTGGTGCAAATGCGTCAAACGCGATCGCACCAGGATTCGGATTCTTCTTTATTGCAGGATTTTATTTATTAAATGAAATAGCAGGGCGCCCGATTGTACGTATGGCAGTAGGACCAGTAGGTGCAATCGCGGTAGGTATTATCGCAAATATTTTGGTAGCTCTAGGAATAATGACGATAGCTTAAAAACAACTTAGGGGTGAGACATTTGATACAAACAGTTGCTGGTAAGATAAAGCAAGAAGAACTTGGGATATGTGCAGCGCACGAACATTTATCGATTGATTTATCGAGAGTAAAGATTGATCCAGATACTATTTTAGATGATGAAACCGGTATGATTGCTGAGCTTTACTATTTTCATCGTGCTGGCGGTCGTTCGATGATTGAATTAACGAATGATGGTATGGGAAGAGATGTAAGGCGCTTAAAACGATTAAGTGAAGCAACGTATGTTCATATTGTTACGTGTACCGGGTTTTATAAAGATCCGTTCATCCCAGCATTTGCAAAAAGATGGGATCAAGATCAGTTTGCTGCCCATTTTATTCAAGAAATTACACAGGGTATTGATGGCACGGATATTTTTCCTGGAGTAATTGGTGAAGTTGGAACGAGTGTGGATGAAATAAAGCCGGTTGAAAATGAATTAATTCTAGGCGCTGGCAAAGCAGCATTGGAAACTGGTTTACCTGTTTCAACACACACGTCGCTCGGGACACTAGGAAGTAAACAGGTTGAAATGTTCTTTGGACTTGGGTTATCGAAGGATCAAATTATTATCGGTCATCAGGATTTAAATGCAAATAAGGAAGAAGTGTTAGATGTTCTTCAATCAGGTGTATATATTGGATTTGACACGATAGGAAAAAACAATTACAGGCCTGATGAGGACCGATTAGCTTTTTTAATGGATTTTATTGAGAAAGGATTTCATAAACAAATTTTGTTATCGGCAGATTTAACAAGGAAATCACATTGGAGAAAACATGGTGGGCCTGGATATGACTTAGTATTAAATGAATTTATACCGGTCTTGAAAGAGCGTGGGATTTCTGATGAAGTGATTTCAGATTTAGTAGTTCATAATCCAGCAAATGCATTTTCAATAAAGGAGTAATAACAATGGTTTATGATTCAACACGATTAAAATACGCAGATTCTGTACTTCCGAGTTTAACAATTGAAGAAGCGCAAAACTTGCAATTCAAATTGGTCGGGAGCATGAGTAAGCACTTTACAGGGGACCAATTTTTATCTATGGGTGATTTAGGTGTTGCACCACGGTATAAAAAACCCGAACAAACGGAAAGAGTAGAATGTGCGATAGCTGATTTCTTTGGAGCGGAAAGGACAGCACTGGTTCGTGGTGCAGGAACTGGTGCAATCCGAATTATATTAAGCACGTTACTTTCTGCAGGCGAATCTATGTTTATTCATACGGCTCCTGTTTATACGACGACGAAAGATACCGTAAAGATGTTAGGTGTCCAAACAAAAGCTGTTGATTTTAATGATTTAAAGGCTGTTGAAAAGGCTGTTGTTGATGATCAAGTTTGCAAGTTGTTCTATGTCCAGCATGCAAGACAGCTACCAACAGATACGTATGATTTAAAGGCGTTGATAGAAACAGTCAAGTGTGTGCGTTCTGATTTACAGGTAGTGGTTGATGATAATTATTGTGCAATGAAAACACATGGAATTGGTATTGAATATGGTGCAGATTACTCTACTTTCTCCGGTTTCAAAATACTTGGGCCTGAAGGAATTGGTGTTATAGCAGGGAAAGAAGGAGCAATAAATCTTTTGCAGGAACGCAACTATTCTGGCGGTGGACAGGTACAAGGTTATGAAGCTATGGAGTTATTGCGTATGATGACTTTTGCTCCAGTTTCGCTTGCCATACAAAATGCACAAGTTGAAGAAGTCTGTAAGCAATTAAATGAAGGTACCATCGAGGGAATAGAATCTGCGTATATGACTAACGCACAATCAAAAAATGTTATTGTTGAGTTGAAGGATCCAATTGCACAAGAAGTGATTAAACAAAGCAATAGTCTAGGGGCAGCTACACATCCCGTTGGAGCAGAGTCGAAATACGAAATTGTACCAATGATTTACCGCGTTTCGGGAAGTTTTATTGAGGCGCAACCACGCCTTAAAAAGTATGGACTACGTATAAATCCAATGAAGTCAGGAGCTTCAACGGTATTAAATATATTAGAAAAAGCAATTAAATCCTAATAAATAACGCTAGACAAGAAAGAAATAGGAGGATGCTTCCATGTTTTTGGATGTAACAAAACGTAGAAATCCAGAGCTAATACATGCTGGTGTTTCACTTCATCAAATGGGGGATATTCCTCCGAACACATATGTAATCGACATCGATATTTTAAAAGAGAACACAAATAAACTTGCTACAGTTGCTGAAAATCATAATCTTGAGCTGTACTTTATGAGTAAACAACTCGGTCGTTTTCCAGAAATCGCAAAGATTATTGTAGAAAATGGAATAAACAAGGCTGTAGCGGTCGATTTTGATGAAGGGAAAATATTAGCTGATCATGGAATAGCTATCGGTAACATTGGACATCTTGTTCAGCCTGGAAAACATCAATGGGAAGAAGTTCTAAGCTGGAAGCCAGAAGTAGTAACCATTTTTTCATATGAACGGGCAAAACAGTTATCGAGTACCGCGGTAAAGCTTGGTGTTAATCAGGATATTTTGTTAAAGGTTGTTGGTCCAAAAGACAGTATATATGAAAGCCAAGAAGGCGGAATATTTCTGGAGGAGCTTTCTGATGTAATTGATCAATTTGTTGAGTTAGAAGGTGTAACAATTGTTGGTGTTACTACTTTTCCGAACTTGCAATTAGCTAGCGATAAGACACAAATGATTCCAACAAATAATTTATCCTCTTTATTAAATGCTAGGGAGATTCTTGAGAGAAAAGGGATAAATATAAAACAAGTAAATGGACCAAGTGGAACAAGCAGTGAAACGATTCCTTTTTTAGCTGAACAAGGAGTTACGCATGGAGAGCCTGGTCATGGATTAACTGGTACGACACCTTTACACGCATTCAAAGATTTAGCTGAGAAACCAGCAATTGTATATGTAAGTGAAGTATCACATAAATCTAAAGAAAGCTACCACGTGATAGCAGGTGGATTTTATGGACGTTCCAATATGGAAGGCTGTTTGGTAGGTCATGATAAAAAGACTATTCTTAGTCGATACGTTGATACCCTTAAAAAAAATCCGGAATCAATTGATTACTATGGTGCAATTGATATTCCTACTGATTTTTCAATTGAAATAGGAGATACAGCAGTATTTGCATTCCGCACACAAATTTTTGTAACCCGTGCACATATCGCGTTAGTAGAGGGTATACAATCAGGGAATCCAAAGCTTATTCATCTAGAAAGGAAGTGGTGAATCAGGTGGCGAAAATGACATTGGTAGTCATCGATAGTTTTGGAATCGGTGCAATGGACGATTGTGAAAAATATCTACCGTCGGATTGTCGTGCTCACACGTATAAACATATCCGAGAAAAAAAGCAAGGTGATTTACAAATCCCATTCATGTATGGATTGGGGCTGGGAACTCTTGTAGATGGTAATTCCGCTCCAGGTAATGCCTATGGGTCCTCTAAATTAGCGCATCATGGAGCAGATACTTATTTAGGTCACCAGGAAATAGCAGGAAGTTGCCCAAAAAGGTCAAATAAAAGACTGATGATAAGTATTCATTCAACTATAAAAGAGGCTCTTGAAGGGACTGGGTATAATGTGAAATACCCATTTGAAAATTGTCCAGTTCTACTAGTGAATGATGCAGTCGTTGTGGCTGATAACCTAGAATCTGCTGTAGGGAACATTATTAATGTGACCGCTGACTTTAATAAAATGCCATTTTCTGAGGTGAAAAGCCTCGGAAAAGTGGTTAGAGATAATGTTGATACCACTCGGGTTATCGCTTTTGGTGGACCTAACACGTCAATTGAGCATATTTTACGGTGTGTAAAAGAAAAAAGTGGGAAACAATGGGGTGTGGATACACCTAGAGCCGCAGTCTATGGGAAAGGCTACGAGGTTTTTCATATGGGTTATGGTGTTGATATTGAGAACCAATTTCCGATGATTGCTGCAAAGCAAGGACTAACGGTTTATCGATTGGGAAAAACCGCAGATGTTATCCATGGGGAGGGACCAGAAGATCCAATTGTAAATACGACAGACTTGTTGGATAAAGTTACACAGGCATATACGCAAGAGCAAGGTGATGCAGCCTTTTTAGTAAATATCCAAGAAACAGATTTAGCAGGACATTCTGAGGATGTTGATTGGTATTGTAATTTGCTTAATGAAACGGATAAATGGCTTGAAGGATTTGTTTCAACAATGGGTAGAGACGATATATTGATTATTATGGCTGATCACGGAAATGATCCTACAATTGGACATTCGAATCATACAAGAGAATATGTACCAATCATGATTGTCGGAGGGAAAGTAAAAGCAGCTAATATCGGTCTACGCGAGTCAATGGCAGATGTAGGGGCAACGTTTAGTGACTTTTTTGGAATTCCGGAAACAGCTGAAGGAACAAGTTTTCTTTCGGAAATAATAGACCGGGATATATTTTTTACTGAGAAATAAAAGGGGCGTAATTCCATCGTTAAAATGGTTAAAAGATATACTTTTCATTGACATCTACTATTTTACAGGTGTAAAGTATTGATTTTCTTCAAATGATAAAGCAGAACAGACTTTTTCTGTTCAAAATCCCACGAGGAGTGATCAACGATGGCAGGAAACAAAAATGATTTGTTAGTGCCAGGTGCAAGAAATGCAATTGACAGTATGAAAGAGGAAATTGCAAATGAACTTGGTGTACAGCCTGGAGCTGACACCACTGCACGAGAAAATGGATCGGTGGGTGGCGAGATGGTCAAACGTATGATCAAAATCGCTGAAGATAGTATGCAGAATGGTAATAAATAAAGAATTCAAACGTGACGGTTCTTTATGAAAACTTTTGGTACTATCTTGCAGATGAAGGAATCGGATTACTTTCCGATTCCTTTTCTGGTTCTCGCATATGCTTTAACTGTACTGAGACCTATATATTGACCTTTGTATTGGATGTGGATCTTAAGTATTTTCCCATTGCTCTTGCATTGCCCTTTTTCCTTTTTTTACATCAGGATGAAATTGAATATATGCACTATCCCTTGTTTGTTCTACAGCACGGATGGAATCTTGAATATCACTATCCAGCCCACTAATTCCAGACTTTGAAGCAATTGTTAAACCAGCTGTCCGCCCTTGTGCAGCAGCGACTTTCGCCCCTTCAATACCAGTTATATTGCCTGCAACATATAATCCATCTAAGGTAGTTTCCATCCGTTCATTATGTAATGGTATATATCCACCTAATTCTTCGACTAAATAGAATGGGCACCCGGCAACTGATGCTAATTCAGCCAATGGATAAAGGCTACCAGCAATACAGACAAAGTCTGCGGAAATATTCTCTTCGCTACCAGGGACCACATCTCCATTCGGATTAATTGTGGCTATTGTTACTCCTTCTACTTGATTTTCGCCGTAGATTTCGATTACTGCTTTTCTAAGCTGGATCGGTATATTCCACATTTTCACTCCATTTTTTGGGTAAAAGGTAACTCCTAACTTTTTCATAAAATCGTTTTTCATTAATTTGCTTCCCAACTTAACGAATTGAGAAGGAGCCATGTGTGATACATGGAGAAGTGAATCCAGCACCTTCTTTGGATGTGCAGAATCATGAGTAATTTGGTTTAATTTAGGTAACGTAAGACAGGCAACCTCGACTCCAGCTAACTGCAATTCCATCGCAATAGCTGATGAGAGAACATTTACTCCGATAATAACTCCTCGTTCCCCAGGTTTAACTCGATGGACATTTGTCATTACTTGCGCAGCACCGACAGACATCACCCCTGGCAAGGTCCAGCCAGGAACAGGTACGGGAGATTCCGCGGCACCAGTGGCTAATAACAGATTGGTAGTATGAAATGTTTCTTTTTCCGTGTAAATCATCCATAACTCTTCCGTTTTTTCTATATTGGATACAGGTGTGTTCAAATGGAATTGCACGCCAAGGTCAATGGCTTGTTGATGTAGTCGATTTGACTCGTTAATTCCGTTCCACCAAGTTCCATCAGGTTGTTCATAAAGCTGTCCTAATAACCTTCCGCCTGCAATCATATACTCATCAATTACTAACACATTTATACCGTTTTCTGCACAAGTGACAGCTGCTGTTAAACCCGCCGGGCCAGCACCGATAATGATAACTCTATTCATTTTCTGGCCACCAGTCCTTCACAGATGTAGGTAATTGATGCCCACTTTCTACTGTCATACCGTCTTTTATTGGTGTTAAACATGCTCGGATACCTTGCTTTCCATCTATGGTTACTCTGCATTCATAACAATGCCCGATATTGCAATAGATCCCTCTCGGTGATCCGCTTTCTTCATGGTACCTGAGGGTTCTGATACCGTTAGCTAAAAGTGCAGCCGCTATTGGTTCATTCTCTAAACCCTCATAAACCTTGTTATTGAATGTAAATGAAACATATTTATTATCTTCTCGTCTTCCAAGTATAGGATGGTCTAAGATTCGTTGACTCATTTGTCGTCCCCTCCTAAATTTGCAAAACTGATTGGACGTATTGGAGGTTGGTATTTTAAAGATACGCTCGTATTATTTTGGTTTTGCAAAGGTGTAGAAGTAATTTTTTCTACCATACTGCGACAGGATCTTCCGCCACAGTAACCCATTCCAGCTCTAGTTCGGAGTTTTAATTCCCTTGCTGTGCAATGGTATTTTGATGCCGTTTCGACTAACTCTTGATAAGTAACTTCTTCACATCTACAGATAATCATGTCAGTTTCCTTCATTTGATTCACCCTAACTTTGTTGTCTTATCGTTATGACATGCAAGAATGAAGCCAATATTAATAATTTAAATTTTAATTCCTAATTTATTCATCCGATTGTAAAGGGTGGCTCTCGTTACTTGAAGGTTTTTGGCACATGATAATTTATTGCCATTTTCGCTTTCCAGTTCTTTTGTAATTATTTCTTTTTCAAATTCCTGCAGTCGTTCATTTAAGGATCGTCCGTCATTCTCATGATATATTGGTGGATGTAAAGTTTTCTTTCCATTAGGTAGCTCCATTCCATCGATTTCAAATGGTAAATCCTCAATTTTTATTTCTCCATCTTCAGAGAAAACAACTAATCGCTCCACAACGTTTTTTAACTCTCTAATGTTTCCAGGCCAATGGTGTTGGAGTAGTGCTTGCATTACTGTCTGTGAGATTCCGTGAATTGGTCGTTTATATTTAATGGAGACTTCATAAAGGAAGTAATGGGTTAATTCGATTATATCTTCTGGACGTTTCCGTAATGGAGGTATTTCCAGGCTAACTACATTTAATCGGTAATATAGGTCTTCTCTAAATTTGCCATCTTTTATAAGTTCCTTTAGATCACGGTTTGTTGCGGCTACAACTCTAAAATCAACTTCTATTTCTTTTGTACCTCCAACAGGATAAAACTTTCTTTCCTGTAATAACCGAAGTATTTTTACTTGCATCTCCAACGGCATTTCCCCAATTTCGTCCAAAAACAATGTGCCACCTTTAGCTAGCTCTACCTTCCCCTGTTTCCCTTTTTGATTGGCACCGGAAAATGCTCCTCTTTCATATCCAAAGATTTCGCTTTCGAAAAGTGCAGAAGGTATTGCTCCACAATTTATGGCAACAAATGGTGCATTTTGACCTTCACGAATGTTGTGTACCGCTTTTGCAAACAGTTCTTTTCCTACTCCGCTTTCGCCATGAATCAGTATGTTTGTTTCTGTCGTTGCAGCTTTTTTTGTCATATTAATCGTTCGTTTTAATGTTGAACTGTTTCCTCTAATAGGTTTAAAAGGATCGTCTGTAGGCATTAACTTATTTACTTCTTTCTCTAAGTGAAATACTTTTTCTGTCGCACTGTATAATTCATTATTTAATCTAATCTGACTAGTAATGTCTGTTTCTGACACAACTGCACCAATAATTTGTTTGTTTAAATACACTGGGCTCGAATTTATCAGTACAACTAGATCTTCTCTTGCTTTATGTTGACTGTGGTGAAGAGAAGTTCCGTCTTTTAAGGTTTTTAACAACGCTAGGTTGTCTGTATTAAAAAAGTTAGTAATTGGTTTCCCGATTATTTCAGGTTTTGGGACTGAAAATATTTTCTCAGCGCCTGCTGTCCAAATTAAAACGTTCTCATTAGAATCAATTACGGTACAGGATGCATCTATCGTGTTAAGTATTGTTTGAAAATAGGCTTGCATTTCCTGATAAGTGTTTAGTAGTTGTTTCGAGAAATCCATAGCATTTATATAGCCGATACATTTACCTTTATCATGAACTAATAAAGTATCATATTCTTCAAAGAAATAACTAACATCCGCAAGTGTTGTATTCACAGAGACTTCTTTACATGGAAAGTTTGTAATTTGCCGCGTATTATCGGAACTTTCTACTGCGTAAATCTGACCATTTTTATTAAGAAAAACCTTCTTAGCAGACTCTGATTTTATAATTGAGTGTAACTCTTTCTTTTCGGTTTCGTATAGCAAGATAAAATCGTCGTTTATAAATTCTTTAATTCCTAATTGAAAAAGTTCCACTAAATCACCTTCCGAAGTGTATAAAATATTTTACAGTATTTAAATTAATTTTACACACTTTACTCGCAGATGCAATCTATTCTTAGAATAATCATTAAATTTGTCTTGGCATGGAAATTGCAACTATTATTATTGCACGGGAAGAGAGGAGGGATTTTGTGAAAGGTGCATTACACCGGGATGTTGTTGTTATTGGTGGGGGTATTATTGGCGCGGCAATTGCTTACTATAGTTCCAAGGCAGGGTTGGACATTACTGTGCTCGAAAAAAATGAGTTAGCTAGTGGTACTTCGTCCAAATGTGATGGGAACATTTTGGCGATTGATAAAGATCCTGGTTTCGATAGTCAGATGTCACTAAAAAGTCAACAGCTTGTTCATCAACTAAGTAAAGAGCTTGAAATACCATTTGAGTATCGAAATCCAGGTAGTATCTTAGTTTGTGAAAGTGATACTGAAATGGAAGCTGCTCAAAAATGGGTTTACCAGCAGCAAAATGCAGGACTTGAATTTAAAATGTTGGATCGCCAGGATTTACGTAATGAATCCAACTATTTTGCGGATGATCTCTTTGGGGGACTGGAATGTAAAACAGATTCTACAGTAAATCCATATATGTTAACGTATTCCATGTTTTACAGTGCCAAACAACTTGGTGCAAAAGTACATACCAATACGGAAGTGAAAAATCTTTTTAAAAATCATGCAAACCAATTTGTAATAGAAACGAATAATGGAACATTTACAGCTAACAAAGTTGTGAATGCATGTGGTGTATGGTCCCCCGTTATTGGAGAGATGTTAGATGTTAACATTCCAATAAAACCGAGAAAAGGTCAGCTAATTGTTGCATCAAGACAACAGCCTGTTGGATTAAGAAAAGTAATGGAATTTGGCTATCTTATTTCAAAGTTTGGTGGGGAACGAAATGTAGATGCCTTGACTGAAAAATATGGTGTTGCCTTAGTGTTTGAGCCTACTGAAAGTCAAAACTTCCTGATTGGCAGTAGTAGAGAATTCGCCGGGTTTGATACAAAGGTAAACCATGAAGTTACCAAGTATATCGCAAAAAGGGCCTTGCGTTTTTACCCTAAGATGGCTGATATGACGGTTATTCGAACATACGCAGGGTTGCGTCCTTGGACAGAAGATCATTTGCCAATCATCTCGCGTGTTGACGAAGTTCCGGGTTTTTACGTAGCAGCAGGACACGAGGGAGATGGAATAAGTCTAGCTGCTGTGACCGGTAAGGTAATGGAAGAAATGATTTCTGACAAAGAAACATGTATTCCAATTGAACCACTTCGTTATGATCGTTTTAAAGAGAGGGTGATCAGTTAAATGAATTTCCAACGGCTATTTTCAACAATTGATACACATACAGGAGGAAATCCAACGAGAACAGTAATAAGCGGACTCCCTCCTTTAAAAGGAAATACCATGTCTGAAAAAATGCTTTATATGCAAGAGCATTATGATTGGATACGTAAATTTTTAATGAATGAACCTAGAGGACACGATGTAATGTCCGGAGCGTTACTGGTTGAACCCTGTCATCCCGATGCGGATGTAGGTGTGATCTATATTGAGACCGGTGGTTACTTACCAATGTGTGGACATGATACGATTGGCTGCTGCACGGCCCTTGTTGAAGCGGGATTAATTGAGGTAGTTGAGCCATATACCAATGTGAAAATGGATACTCCAGCTGGTTTAATACACGTTAAAGTAAAAGTCACTAACGGGAAAGCAAAGGAAGTTACTTTTTCAAACGTACCTTCATTCCTACTGAAGACTATCGTTGTTGATGTAGACGGAATTGGTAAAGTGGAATGTGATATTGCCTACGGTGGTAATTTTTACGGAATAATTGACGCTGAAAAGCTAGGTATAGAGCTGCGTACAGACAATGCTTCGGACATAATTGAAAAGGCCATTACAATTCGTAACACAATTAATGAATCGGAAGATATTGTGCATCCGGAACATCCATTTATTAATGGGCTGACACATATTGAGTTTTATACAGATCCTGTTCACCCGGAAGCGGATGTTAAAAATACAGTTGTGGTTCCTCCAGGTGGAATTGATCGTTCACCGTGTGGAACAGGTACTTCGGCGAAACTAGCTACTTTGTTTGATAAAAATGAAATTGAAATCGATGAATTATTTGTTCATGAAAGTATCGTCGGTTCGATGTTTAAAGCTAGAGTGCTAGAAACAACAAAAGTGAATCAGTATGATGCAGTAATTTCAGAGGTTACAGGGTCTGCTTGGATGATGGGTATGCATCGCTTTTTCTATAATGAAAAAGATCCACTGAGGGAAGGGTTTCTGCTTATTCCACCTATGGAAAACCACTCAAAAGAAGGTGTTTAAATGAATTTCGAAAGGATGTTTACGACGATAGATACCCATGTTGCTGGTGAGGCATTCAGGATTGTAGTTCAATCATCAATTAATCTGGAAGAACAGAACGTTAAATCGAATCATGATCTATTGCAGAGCACCTATCAGGATGAGAAAACATTTCTACTAAACGAACCAAGAGGTCATCGAAGGATGCATGGGTGTGTAGTAATTCCATCGAAAACAGCTGATTTTGGCTTATTATTTTTTAATCATGATAGTGAGCTTCAGTTTAAATATGGCGGGTTGGTTACTTCAGTTACTGCTTTATTAGAAACAGGCAATATGGTAAAGAGAACAAATGATAGTTATCAGATAGAAACAGTTAACGGAATCTACGCTGTAAGAGCAGCCTTTGACAATCAAGAGGTTACATCCATCTATTTTGAAAGCAATGAATGCCGGACTGTTGAAGAAAAATCGGATTACCAGTTGATAGAAGTTGATGGATCTCGAAGTTACCTAATCTTTACGTTACCAGATACAATACCTGGCATTGATTCTGAACATTTGTCTTCTATTAAAAAATGGGGGAAAGACACTGCAGAAAAACAAACGAAAGATAATGTTATCTTTGATGGCATTATTATTTCGGAACCCCAGGATAATCTAGCAAATGAGGTTCGTTCCGTCACTTTTGAAAAAGATGGAAGCATCTTGGGCTCACCCGGAATGGATAGTACATTTGCGCTGTTTAAGGCATTACTGGATACAACAACTCAATATGATCAATTTACGAATCGAAGTATTTTTAACAGTTTACTTACAGCTAAGTTGATACCTGAAACAAACCATCGTTTTTCGGTTGAGACACAGGGCTTTACAACCGGGATCCATCAATTTATCTATGATCAGGAAGACCCATTAAAAAATGGATTTTTACTAAAATAATACAACTAATGAAAACGCTTTCTGTAATGATTAGGCAATATTATTTAATAAAAGAGGAGAGTGAATGATGAGTGAAGATAAGAGATTACCAACAATGGGAGAAGTATTATTTGTATTAATTAGTTTTGTGCTAATTATGTTCTTTTTTGTAGTACAGTTCGGTATTCCTATTCAACTGGCATTGCTAACTACTTGGTTTATGATCATGTTAGTGGGACTTAAAATTGGCTACACCTATATGGAAATGCAAAAGGGAATTTTGAAAGGGATTACGGATGGGCTGGAAGCAGTACTAATATTAATTGCTGTCGGGGCATTGATTGGCACTTGGATTGCTGGAGGCATTGTCCCCAGTATCATTTATTATGGACTGTCAATTATTAATCCGAACATCTTTTTATTAGCTGCTTTTATCATTTGTGCAGTTACTTCTGTAGCTACAGGAACGTCTTTTGGATCAGCAGGTACGGCTGGAATTGCGATGATGGGAATTGGAATAAGTTTCGGATTTCCAGTTGCATTAGTTGCGGGAGCAGTTATTTCTGGTTGTTATGTTGGCGATAAACTTTCACCTTTATCAGATACAACTGTAATGACTGCATCTTTATCAAAGGTTAATTTAATTGATCACATAAAATCTATGCTTTATGTCAGTACGCCGGCTTTTTTAATAGCAGGACTGTTATTTCTTATTACAGGTTTCTTCTTTCATGACAGTAGTGGCAGTTTAAGTGAAGCCGAAGCAACGATGACTTCATTAAACGGTTTCTTTAATATTGGTTGGTATATGGTAATTCCAGCTGTTGTTGTAATTATCTTGCTGGCAATGAAGAAACCATCCATACCTGTGATTTTATTTGGTGCATTACTAGGTTCAGTTTGGGCATTTTTATTTCAAAATGTACCTCTCTTAGATGCAGTTAATAGCCTATATTCGGGTAATTCAATAGCTTCAGGTGTTGCTTTTATTGACAATTTACTAAACCGTGGTGGCATTGTTTTTATGCTTGATGTAATCGTGTTAATACTGTTTGCTCTTGGTGTTGGTGGTTTAATGGAACAAACAGGAATTCTACGGGTGATTTGTCTCAAGATGCTTGCATGGGCCGATAATGCAGGAAAGACTACCCTATCTACTATAATTTCCGGGTTCTTTGGTAACTTTTTTGGGGGAGCAGCATATGTTTCCATCATTACAGCAAGTAAAATTACAGAAGAAAACTATGATCGCTTAAACATTGATCGTCGAGTCCTCTCCAGAAATACAGAAGCTGGCGGAACAGTAACCACGCCAATGGTACCGTGGTCAGATGGCGGTGTATTTATGGCTGCAACACTTGGAGTATCAACATTTGCTTACCTACCGTTTCTATGGTTTAACTTTTTGGTTGTAGCTATATCCATCCTTTATGGATTTACCAATAAATTTATTTGGTATACAAAGCCAAGCGGTAAAGATGAAGAAAAGGCTAGTTAATTTCAGAATAATTTAAAGTGAAAAAATAATAATGATAAATCAAGGAGGATACTAAAATGAAACAATTAGAAGGAACTTTTCCGGTACTTATTACACCTATGAATGAAAATGGAGAAATCAATTGGGATGGACTAAAACAGAATATCGAACATTTTATCAATGAAAATGTTGCAGGGATTGTTGTTAACGGAAGTACAGGTGAATTTGTAAGTTTGACAAAAGAAGAACGTTATCAAGTAACTGAGGTAGCAGTTGAGCAGGTAAATGGGAGAATCCCTCTTGTTGTTGGTACTGCTGCTGAAACTACAGAAGATGCGATTGCCTTTACCAAACAGGCAGAGGATGCTGGAGCTGATGCTGCCTTGTTGATTAACTCGTATTACGCACATCCAAAAGACGAAGAAATTTATGAGCATTTTAAAGCGGCAGCGGAATCTGTAACGTTTCCGGTAATGATTTATAATAATCCATTTACCTCAGGTGTAGATATTGGTACAGAGACGATTTTAAAAGTTGCACGGGATGTTGAGAATATTACTCATATTAAAGAATCAAGTGGGGATATCACCAAGGTCCGTGATATTTCTAGACAAGGCAAAGGTTACGTTAAAACGTTTTGTGGTTCAGATGATATAGCGCTTGAGTCGTTTTTAGTAGGTGCAACCGGCTGGATTTCTGTGGCGGGTAATATTGCACCAAAACTTGTTACAGACTTATACAATTGTGTAAAAGAAAACGATAGTGAAAAAGCTTGGGAACTATATGATAGAATACTTCCGCTTTGTAACTTTATCGAAGGATCAGGTAAGTTTGTTCAGATTGTGAAGCGAGTAATGGATATACAAGGTTTGGCAGGTGGACCATCACGAAAACCTAGACTTCCACTAACAAAAGAAGAAGATACACAGCTACAGGAAATTTTAAATAACCTGTTTGCTTTAGAAAAATAAGAGGAGGCATACTATTGATTACTTCAAAAATTGAATGGAAACCAAAGGTAAAAGCATTTTTAGAAGAAAAAAAAGAATTGTATATAAATGGTGATTTTGTCCCTTCAGTTAACGGGGAGAAATTCGAAGTCTATAATCCTGCTACAGAGGAAATTCTTGCTGAAGTCAGTTCGGCCCATGAAGAAGATATTGATAAAGCAGTCAAAGCAGCAAGGAATGCATTTGAAGAAGGGGAATGGCCAAAGTTAAGTGCAGCGGAACGTTCGCATCTTATTTATAAACTGGCTGATCTAATCGACCAAAATAGAGAAGAGCTTGCACAACTGGAAGCCTTAGATAATGGGAAGCCATATTCCGTTGCCTTAGAGGATGATATTGATGGTACTGCAGAACACTTTCGTTATTATGCGGGTTGGGCTACAAAAGTACTTGGGCAAACGGTACCGATTTCCCCAGATTACTTAAATTACACAGTACATGAACCTGTTGGTGTAGTTGGCCAAATTATTCCTTGGAACTTCCCTTTGTCCATGGCATCCTGGAAGCTTGGAGCGGCGCTTGCTACTGGTTGTACAATCGTATTGAAACCAGCAGAGCAAACACCTCTTTCTTTGCTTTATGCAGCAAAGCTATTTAAGGAAGCAGGTTTTCCTGATGGGGTTGTTAACTTTGTTCCAGGATTTGGAGATACGGCTGGGGCGGCAATCGTTGACCATGATAGCATCGATAAACTAGCTTTTACTGGTTCGACAGTGGTAGGTAAATCTATTATGCGAAAAGCGGCTGAAAGAGTGAAGCATGTAACCCTTGAACTTGGAGGGAAATCACCTAATATTATTCTAGAAGATGCTGACATTGAGAAAGCGATCGAGGGTGCATTTGATGGAATTATGTATAACCATGGTCAAAATTGCAGCGCGGGTTCACGTGTTTATGTTCACCGCAAACATTACGATAGGGTTGTAGAAGCATTAGTGATTCGCGCAAACAATGTAAAGCTTGGAAACGGAATGGATCCAGATACTGACATGGGGCCACTCGTTTCAAAGAAACAATATGATAGGGTTTATGGATATATTGAAAAAGGAATAGAAGAAGGTGCAAAACTAGTAGCAGGGGGAGAAAGACCATTTGATAAAGGGTATTTTATTACCCCAACTGTGTTTGCTGATGTAGAAGATAATATGACTATTGCCCGTGAAGAAATATTTGGCCCAGTTGTTACTGTATTCCCGTTTGACACAACAGAAGAAGTTATTAGACGGGCGAATGATAGTTTGTATGGCTTAGCCGCAGCAGTCTGGACGGAAAATATAAAGACGGGTCATAAAGTAGCACATCGTTTAAAAGCTGGAACGGTGTGGATTAATGATTATAACGTAGAAAATCCTGCAGCTGCATTTGGAGGTTATAAACAATCTGGAATTGGACGTGAGATGGGAAGCTATGCATTAGATAATTATACAGAAGTGAAAAGTATTTGGGTTAATTTACAATGAAATAGGAACGGCTGTCCTTCGTCAGGGCAGCTGTTTTTATTTATTTACTAAATAGTTTAATTATTCCCTCGATAAATTCATAGAATCATATTATACTATATTGTAAGCGGATACATATTTTTTGGAGTTCGTAGGGGGAAATATAATGGAACTTAAACTTCAACAGCGACAAACGCTTAACCTCGTGATGACTACGGAGTTAAGACAAGCAATAGCTTTATTACAGTATTCGACGTACGAATTATATCAGTTTATACAAGAACAACAATTGGAAAACCCATTAATAGAATTAGAAAATAAAGACGATCATTCTTCATACAAGGGGAAGAGCACTAAGGGGATAAAAGTGGATCCTTCGTCGCGGGTAGATCCTGTTGATTTTATAGCAAGTAATGAAAAATGCATACGCAGTCATTTAATGGAACAAACACAGTGGTTGGATATTGAAGAGTATGAGCGAAATATTATCCATTATTTAATTCACAATTTAGATGAGAACGGATATTTAACTTTGAGTGAATTAGAAATATCATCGTTTTTAAAGGTTGAAAAGGAAAAAGTTAGTAGGGGAATCGAGTTACTTCAGCAACTGGAACCAATTGGAGTAGGAGCCAGAAATCTAAAGGAATGTTTATTGTTACAAATAAGACATTATAATCCAGAAGAAGAGGCAGCAGAACGGATCATTATGGATCATTTAGATTCACTTGCAAATAAGAAATGGCATGGTATTGCAAAGACTTTAGAGATAACTTTAGAAAAAGTAAAGATGGCTTATGACTGTATTCAATCTCTCAACCCAAAACCTTGCCCGCTTTCTACTGAGTTTACTGAATATCTAAATCCAGATGTGATTGTAGAAAATATGGAAGGTAAGTTTGTCGTCTATTTGAATGATGGTTATTTACCGGAAGTCCGTTTTAATAATCAATACTCTGAGCAATTAAATAATAAAAGCGGCCTAGATACGTATGTACATGATAAATTCAAAAGCTATCAATGGTTGATAAACAGTATCGAACAGCGGCGACAAACAATATTGAAAGTTACGCAAGCTATTTTACAAAAACAGCAAGGATTCTTTTTAAATGGTTTTTCAGAACTTAAACCACTCACGTTGAAGGAAATTGCTGAAGAGATTAATATGCATGAGTCTACAGTAAGTCGTGCGACGATGAATAAAGTGATCCAAACACCAAATGGATCGTTTGAATTTCGTATATTTTTTACGTCAAAGTTAGGCACCCAAGATGGCAATTCTATGTCACAGACTAAAGTAAAACTACTGTTGGAGGATATTGTGAAAGAAGAAAATAAATATAAACCTTTTTCAGATCAGAAAATCGCTGATTATTTTAAAACGAAAAAAGGCATAACCATTTCACGCAGAACCGTGGCGAAATACCGTGAAGAATTAAAAATTTCGTCTTCTAGTAAACGTAAAGAGGTTAAATTATAAGTAGTAATTCAATACTTGTATTCAAGAATAAAATAAAGGAATCGGATTCAAACCTAAGTAGTTCAATTTTGGGGTACAAAAACGAAATTTGTACCCTTAAATGAACTTGTAATCGAATTTATATGTTAAATAGCAAGGAGGTCTACTGTTGATGGTGAGGAAATTCACTCCCTTTCCGCGGATGAACGGTCAGGCCTCCTCATTCGTGCCTCGGTGGCCGCTGAAAAAGTAGTGGATTTTAAAAATTCAACTGTTCACCTTAACTTAGCATCTCGAATATACGGAGGAGTGTCGCAAATCCCCTCACCATCAACGCCGCGTTTACCTTTCATTCCAACTTCTTAATTCAAACCCGATTCCTTTTCTGATTTCTTTCCGAGTACTAGTGACGACTAAAAAATACTTACCATAATCCATGGGGCAGCATAGAGAGTCATAAATTGTACGCCATAATTAATTCCCCATCGGTGAAAGATTCCTGCTACTAAGCTAACTAGGAAAACTCCAGCAACGTTAATCCACCCTGCGTCCATATATGCCAGCATCAATACTAGTCCAAAAAAGAGGCCTAACATTGCTTCATGTGGTATCCATTTAAAAACGAATGCACAAATTTGCTGTGAATATTTTATTGTAATAAAGAAGGTTATTCCAAGGGCTACTACTGCTCCGATGATTGTCGCTAAGACGAATTCGGACATGGAAAGCAAGTGGTGCATATTGTGCTCTAATGTGTAAACGGGCGGTGCATTGAACAGAGCATTTGCTGGGCCAATTGCCATTGGTGATAAAGGGATTCCTAAAGCAATTAACGGAATTAATGTACCTGAAATATAAGCGGCATTTGTTAGGGCATCCATACTAGAAATGGCACGACATGCTTTTTTTATTGGATCTTTTATTCTACTTGATAAAGTTTCGCCAAGGAATATGGTCATTCCAACAGGACTCATAAAGAAAGTGATAGACCCTATTAATGATGCAAAAGCACTTGTTCCTACTTCTTTTTTATCAAGTATCTTGAAAGGATTCGGAAACCCTTTTATATTTGTCGATTTATTAATCGTAATTGTTTTTTTACCAAACCGTTCCATCTTGTCTCGTTTATCCTTATTTAATAGTTCAAATAACGTTAATATGACAGGACCAATTGTAATGCCCAGAAAGAACGATACAAATACAGTTTTATCATCTGGAATAGCGTCAATTCCCCAATACAGATGCCTAAGTGCCTGAATTAATATAGCAAAAGGAAGAATTGATGCTAAAGCTAACCATTTATTTTTACACATTAAGGCTAGGAATATTGCACCTATGAAAAAGATCGGTTCCGCGTATTTTATAATAACATCAGCTAAAGGTACCAATATATTTGCAAGTATTAAACTAACCGGAACAGAGACTAATGTTCCAATTACAGAACCAGAAGCCATCTTTCGTATGCTAAGATCTGGTACGCCGAGTTTTTTTAAGGTAATGCCGTGTTCTACCATCGGTGCAGCCATCACACCACCTGGAATTCCTGCAACAGCAACAGGTATAGAATCTGTTAACTTTTTGGCAACGATTGCAGATATGAAAAAAGATAGGATGACAATTGCGGGTACTCCAGTTAAAACTAATACAAGGGTTACAGGAGCCAAAACTGCAGTCTCATCTGTACCAGGGGCAACACCAATTAGTGTGTAGACTACTGCACCCAGAACAGATCCTACTATCATTTCAAGGATTAAAACGATATCCATTATTATTCATCCTCCTCTTCAATATAATTAAAAGTTCTTTTAGGCTTAATAATTATGCTGCAAATGATGAAACCTATAATTGCCCCAACAAGTCCAAAAAATAATGGTTTTGGTGGTTCATTTGGAGCAAGTAGGTAACCCCCTAATGTTGTTACGGTACAAATAACCAATGACAGGACCAAATCCTTAATATTCACGACATCTTCCCAAACTGCAACATTCGTCTTTGGATCTGTTTGATCATCGATAGAATTGTGTTCCGCTTGATCACGCATGACTAATTCCTCCTTCCTGAATTTAATAGTTCAATCGCTCTATCAATCCTGACGTTATCTTCTTCGATGAGTTGCTTTGCTATTTTGTCTATCTCTGTCCCTTTTGCTCCAGCCATATGGGCAATGTTTTTTGCGTGAAGTTTCATATGACCTTTTTGTACTCCTTCTGTTGCTAATGCTTTAAGGGCAGTTAAGTTTTGTGCTAAACCTACTGAGGCTATAATTTGAACAAGGTCATTAGCTGTTTTGATATTCATCATGTTTAAGTTGCTTTTAGCCTTAGGATGAATGGATGTAGCACCACCAATGATTCCTACGACTAGTGGTAGTTCCAATGTACCTGTTAAATCACCTTCCTGATTTCTTTCCCAAGTTGTAAGTGATGTATACTGTCCTGACCTTGCAGCATAAGCGTGCGCACCTGCTTCAACTGCTCGTGTATCGTTACCAGTTGCCAATACGACCGCGCTGATTCCATTCATGATGCCTTTATTGTGTGTCGCGGCACGATAAGGATCTACAGTTGCAAAACGGTATGCGCTGATAATCCCATCAATTGTTTCATCAGATAAATCCTCCTTTTTTATGGTGCAACGTGCTCTGGCAAGACGTTTGTCCGCAAGATTTGATAGAATCCTAAGGTATGCTTTTCCACCTGTTTTGTCTTCCAGGATAGGAGCAATCTTTTCGGCCATTGAGTTAACAGCATTAGCACCCATCGCATCCAATGTATTAACAAGTAGATGGACGACTATCATACTCATATTCTCGAACACTCTGACTTCGATACCCTCAGGTCCACCACCAAGGTTCACTAGTGTTGGGTCCTGTAAAGCAGCCGTTTCTAAAATTTCCTGCTCGTGTTCATGAATCTTCATTTTTGCACCAAACACATCTTCAATTCCGGTTAACTGAATTTGGGAAAATAGTCTGGATCCAGTAGTGGTAACAGTGAAACCGCCTGATGGTCGTGTAAGCTTAGCCCCGTTACTGGCAGCAGCTATAACGGAGGATTCTTCTATTGCCATGGGAACCAAAACATCTTTGTTGTTAACGATAAAATTCATTGCTACACCAAGTGGAATTTCCATGACACCAATCGTGTTTTCGATTAATAAATCAGCAATCTCCTGACCTAATGAACCAAAGTTGTTGTATAAATTTGCTTCTTCCTCTGATAAACTTGTCTCATTTTTAACCTTGTCTAACCGTTCTTGTACAGACTGCTGATAGAACTTTGAGATTTGAGAATTCATGAGATCCCTCCTTGTGAACTTGGCCCTTTACTTAATTATAATATTATTTAAAAAGCGAATTTATGAAAAGAGGTGTATGGTACTTCATTAATTGGTAAGGACCTTAATCTTGTGATATAGTTTGAGTATTCAAATAATTTAAAAGGGAGAGATATTAATGTCACACGTTGAGATTGATTCACAAACAAAGCTTTATTACGAAGATAAAGGGGAAGGTCAGACTGTTATTTTCGTTCATGGAGTTATGATGAGCAGCAAATTTTTTCATAAACAGGTTCCTTATTTTAGTGAGAAATATCGCACCGTAACAGTAGACCTTCGTGGACATGGTCAGTCGTCAAAAGTGGAGTTTGGTCATACGTTAGCCCAGTATGCCAAGGATTTGAAGCACTTTATTGAAAAACTTAAGTTGAAGGATGTCATTTTGGTCGGCTGGTCAATGGGAGCGTTCGTACTATGGGATTATGTGAATCAGTTTGGGACGGATAATGTAAAAGCGTTAACTATCGTAGATCAATCTCCTTCAGACTATATATGGCCAGATTGGGAATTTGGGGCATTTGATTTTGAGGCAATTAAAGGGGTTATGCAGGCAATACAGGAGGATCAACATGGTTTCAATAGTGAATTCATTCATGGCATGTTTAAGGAAAAACCAGATCCAAAAGAACATGAATGGATTTTAGCCGAAATGAATAAGCTACCAGCATCCATTGAAAGTACGATTGTATTTAATCAAACTGCGGTTGATTATCGTGAATCGATTTCGAATGTCGATGTACCAACATTAATCTGTTTTGGAACTGTTGGATTTTTTTCAATAGAAGCAGGAGAGTATATTCAAAAACGAATTCCAGGTTCAAAACTGGTGGCTTTTGAAAATAGCAGTCACTTGTTGTTTTTAGAGGAAACGGAGAAGTTTAATCGGGAATTGGATGCGTTTTTTGTTGGTTTGTGAAAAAAACAGCTCACGCTAATGCGTGAGCTGTAACTTTATTTAGACTATTTCCTTATTTTTACGGATTCTCTCTCAACCAATTCCGTAGATAATTTATAATGATGATCGACGCTATCTCCTGCCAGTAATTGAAAAATTAAATGGACAGATAAGGCACCGGCTTCGTATTTAGGTTGTTTTATTGTTGTTAAGGATGGTGAGACATACTCAGATAATTGAATATCGTCAAAGCCTATGACGGAAATATCGTTGGGGACATCGATACCACTATCTTTAAAGACCCGCAGTCCACCAATAGCCATTTCGTCATTTGCATAAAATATACCTTGAGGTAGATCACGTTGTGCAATCAACATTTTAGTTGCTCTGTATCCACCTTCCCGCGTAAAGTCGCCTGAAAGTTTCCATCTAGGTTGAAAAGTAATGCCATAATCATTAAGAGCATCCATATAACCTTGAAACCTTTGATTATTGTCATGAGAATTATGGGGGCCACTTATAAATGCAATTTGGTTATGACCATTTTTTATTAAATGTTCCGTTGCAAGGTATCCACCGTGTACGTTATCAACCTCCACATGGTATACAAATTGGCTTTTTAGCTTCCGGTCTAAAACAACAAGTGGGAAGCCCTCTCTTGCTGATTCCAATGTAATTTCATCGCTAATGTTATGTGCAAGGATAATGGCACCGTCTACTCGTTTTTCTCTTAAGAACTTTACTGCAGTTGATTGGGGTCCACCTATTGAACTGCATGCTATTAAATCATAACCATTTGAAGTTGTCACATCCTGGACACCTTGAATTAGTTCAGAATAGAAAGGACCGGATAAATCACTCAAAATTAACGCTATCGTATTGGTTTTTGTTCTTTTTAAATCGGATGCAAAACCATTTTTCATGTAGTTTAATGTTTTTGCAGCATCTTCAACTTTTTTCTTTGTGGTCAAACTAATCTTAGTGCTGTTGTTCAATGCGTATGAAGCAGTGGAAATTGCCACCCCAGCAAGCTTTGCCACATCTTTGATTGTTGCCATATTTAATTGCCTCCATGGTTCCGGAACTTTCAATTTATAATACCACAAGAAATATGGTGTTACATTTATTTTTTATTTATAGGTAACCACCGTAATACATCCTGTATTCTCTGATCCCAGTATTCCCAATTATGATAACCTGGACCAAAATTAGTTGTTAGGTCTAACTCTGTCTTCTTACATTTATTAAAAAAGCGTATATTATGTTCATATAAAAAGTCTTCAGTTCCACATGCTTGATAGACCATCGGCTTGGTGTCAGTTGAATTAACCAATTGTTCCACTTTCCACATTAGATCGTTGGAAGTATGTGTGATATCATCCTCTCCAAAAACAAGGGACAATGATCTATTTTTAGACCCTTGCTCTTTACGGATTCTGTCCAAGTGAAACACCATGTCAGTCACTCCTGATAGGCTTGCGATTGCTGAAAATTGGTTGGGATGATTAAGGCCCCACTTTAATGCCCCGAATCCTCCCATTGAATTTCCTGCTAAAAAATTATCTTCTCTCTTATCAGATAAGGGGAATAAAGATCTGGCAACAAAAGGTAATTCTTCTGTAAGAAACGTCCAATAACTATTTCCGTACTTCATATCTGTGTAGTAACTATTATCGACAGAGGGTATGATGATGGCAATTTCAAGATCTGAAACATAACGCTCTAGAGACGTATTTCTCGTCCATACTGAATGATTATCACTAAATCCATGAAGAAGATATAAAGTTGGGTACTTCCTATCTAAAAATATCTTATTCTCTTCTGCAAATGATCTTTGTGGTAAAATCACAGTCATGGAGACACTTTTTGATAGAACATCTGAAAATAGTTCACATTGAATAAGCGCCATTTCTCACACTCCATATTTATTAATAATTTAATTAAATCCTTTAATATGACAGAATTATTTGATGCCAGAGACATTAAATCCTTCAACAATATATTTCTGGAATATGATAAACATAATAATTATTGGGAGGACCATGATTGCTGAGCCCGCCATTTGTAGTCCATAGTTGGTAACATTTTGATCTTGTAAAAGTGCCAATCCGACGGATAACGTATAAAGTGATTGATCATTAGCAACGATCAAAGGCCATAAAAAGCTATTCCAAGAGCCAATAAAAGTTAAAATGACTTGCACCGCTAGAATTGGCTTAGACAGTGGTAAAATCAATTTGAAAAAGATGTAAAATTCACCAGCACCATCCAGTCGTGCTGCTTCAATCAAATCGTCAGGTATCGTTACCATAAACTGTCGAATTAGAAAAATATTGAATGCAGCAATTAGCCCAGGAAATATAATCCCTGCCATCGTGTTTGTCAAATTCATTTCATTAAGAATTAAGTATGTCGGAATCATTGTCACTTGACCAGGGAGCATCATAGTCATTAAAACAATAATAAACCACGTTTCCTTGCCTCGGAACTGAAATTTGCCGAATCCGTAACCAGCCATTGTGTTGAACATTAGTCCAAACATAGAGAAAAAGACAATAATCAGCGTGTTAATCAAGTAAACATCAAAGTTAAGGTTTTGAAAGAGTTCAATATAATGTTGAAAAGTTGGGTTATTCGGAATCAATGTTGGCGGTATACTTAATACTTCTCTATCTGTTTTAAATGAGCTAAGAATCATCCAAATAAACGGCAGTGAGACTAGCATACCACCAACAAAAAGTATAAAGGTTATAATTGTTTTCTCAAAATTATTCTGTAATTGCATAGCAGTCACCTCACATAGTTTGGTCTGTTTTCTTAAATTTAAATTGAACAAGAGTAGCAATAATAACAATTGCAAAAAGTATGAACGATGCAGCAGCACCATAGCCGAATTCACTATATTGAAAACCTTCCTGATAAATGAACAAGGCAATAGAATTTGTACCGTTCAGCGGGCCCCCGTTCGTCATGACAAACGGCTCCTCGAAAAATTGTAACCAACCAATTAAAGTCGTAACTGTAACAAAAAAGGTTGCAAAGCTCATAGAAGGAATAGTAATTTTAGTCAACTTTTGCCATCTGTTGGCTCCGTCAATATCTGCTGCCTCATAGTACATTCTTGGAATTGATTGCAATGCTGCTAGGAAGATAAGCATACTTACTCCATTACTTTTCCAAACCGCCATCAAAATAAGAGAAAGTTTTGCTATAAACGGGTCTTCTAGCCATGGCACTGCATCCACATCAATTAAAGAGAGTATATAATTAAATAAACCATATTCCTGATTGTACAAAAAACCCCATACCACAGCAATCGCAACTATATTAGTTACGGATGGCATGTAGTAAATAACCCGAAAAGTAGAAGACAACCAACTACTAACAAAGGTTAATAACAATGCAATCAAGAATGAACTTGCAACTGCAAGGGGTACACCAATGATGACATAAAAAAACGTATTCCCAATTGATTTCAGAAAAACTTTATCCTGGAAAAGTTCCACATAATTATCCAGCCCAATAAAGCTAATTTGTGACCAGTTGGCTAACCCAGTCAAATTCATGTCCGTAAAACTGATACCAAGCGCCACAATAATCGGTAAAAAAGAAAAAACAATTAGTAATAGTACAGCTGGTCCTATAAAAAAGAACGGCGTTATCTTGGTTTTAAATTTGTTCATCAAAGCCCTCCCATAACCATATAAAATAAAGGAGGGTGCAAGCGTAATAATGCGTGCACCCTCACTTGTTTAATCATTGTTATTCTGATAGAATGCTTGTCACCTTGTCACGATAATTCGTTAATGCTGGATCTATTTCCGCATCACCACGAATAATTTGTTGTAATGTATTCAATAATTCCTGCGCCATTCTTTCATATTCTGGAATGAGTGGTACCGCCCTAGTTGACTCTAATTGCTTTCCAAATGTGGCAACCATTGGATCATCAGTCAATGCAGGATTTTCCCAAGAGTTCACATTGGCAGGTAGTTCACCATTTGCTTCAAACCAAGCAACTTGTGTTTCTGGTTTAGCCATCCAGTTGATAAAATCGAGTGCTTGATCAACTTTATCCGAGTTGTTGAAGACAGCTAAGTGTGATCCGCCGATCATCGAATTATTATTTTCAGCTTTAGGCATTACTCGTACATTCCACTTGCCATCTAATTCTGGCGCTCCGTCCTTAATTGTTTGGATAGTCCAAGGTCCACTGAAAAACATCGGTTTCGAACCATCACTAAATGCTTGGGTGAGTTCTTTTCCTGCTTCTAACTGAGTTAGTTCTTCTTCAAAAAAGAGACTATATAGTTCTACTGCGTCTTTAAAAGCTTGGCCTTCAAAATTGGCTGCCCCTTCACCAATTTTATAATCCCAACCCTGTTCCCAAGCGAGCATAAATGGGAACTGTGGATCAGTTTGTGGTATATCAATAGCATATTGATCCTCTCCGCGTGCTGCAAGCTGTCTCGAAGCATCCACTAAATCTTCCCATGTATCCGGACCGTCAGGATAACCTACATCAGCTAACAAGTCTGTCCGATAAAAAAGCACACGCGTGTCCACGTACCAAGGTATACCAATTGTTTGGTCATTATACTGAGTAGTCTCTATCGCGCTTTCGAAAAAGTTATCTGGATTAAAGTTTTCGTAATCAGCAATATACTCTGTTAAGTCGAGAAAAGTACCAGCTTCTGCGAATTCTGCAACCCATGTGGTACCAATTTGCAATACGTCTGGACCATCTCCAGATGCGACAGCTGTTAATAACTTATCATGTGCATTTTCCCACGGAATCGCTTGAACCTCGACAGTCACCCCACTTTCAGTTTCATATTCTTTCACAAACTCCTCAAGTGCCGGTGTCATTGTCCATACCTTTAATGTGTCCTCTGAATCAGCCTCATCTGATGAACAAGCACCGAGAACAAGCAAAAGACCAACCATCATCGCAGCCAAAAATCCTGTTTTTTTCATCATCATCATTGCATCTACACCCCTTTGTTTATTATTAGATTCTAAAAAAACGATAACCTTTACTGCCTGAATTGAAAAGAACTGATTAATATGGCGGAACATGGTGGAACAAAAATAACATCATATTTCCATTGCAATCAGTTAAAACTTTAAGGCGAAACGTTTCACCTTTTTATTATATTCAATTTTGTATGCGTTTTCAATACTATTTTTAAATTTTTAGAAAAATATTGGAAACTATACTTGTGAAAGATTTAAAATTTTATTATTTTGTTATAAATAGGTTAAAAGATATAGCATTAGATGGCGCTTTATTGCGCTTAAACTTTGGGGTCAGAATCATTCTGGTTACCTTTTCGTATAAGAAGTTTATGGGGCTATTCATTCATGTAAACAAATATGGCAAATAGAGAGTAACGCCTACAAATGAAATTTTCTCTTCTTTTTCATTGAAACGTTTCTATAAATAGATTATATTAGTTGTGAAACCGATTGCAATAACTAATTTTATTAGGGTTATATAATTTTCATTATTGGAACAAGCACGGACTGACATTCAGTTGAGAAAGAAAATTTCTGTTACTGAATTATTTTTATTTTATTTTGGAGGAATGAAAATGGATAAGAACTTTCTTGGAAACTTAGTAAAACAAATGACAATTGATGAAAAAATCGCTCAGCTCATGCAATTAGCTACACCTTTTTTCAAAGGAGCTTCAAAACAAGGACAGATAACGGGACCAATGAAAGAAATGGGAATTACAGATAATATGATACATAATACTGGTTCTGTGTTGGGTGCATCTGGTGCAAAAGAAATTAGCACGATACAAGAACAACATCTAAAGGAAAACAGATTAGGTATCCCGTTGCTGTTTATGTCGGATGTTGTTCACGGATATAAAACCATTTTTCCTGTTCCGTTAGCTATAGGATGCTCCTGGGATTTGGATTTAGCTAAAAGAAGTGCGGAAATCGCTGCTAAAGAAGCAGCGGTTTCTGGTATTCACGTTACCTTTGCCCCAATGGTTGATCTGGTACGTGACCCTCGCTGGGGAAGGGTAATGGAGTCTACAGGAGAAGATTCTTATTTAAATAGTGAATTTGGCAAGGCACAAGTACAGGGTTTTCAAGGTGCGAATTTAACAAATGATTATGACCGGGTGGCTTCTTGTGTCAAACATTTTGCGGCATATGGTGCTCCAGAGGGCGGGCGTGACTATAACACGGTGAATATGTCTGAACGTCAAATAAGGGAATCATATTTACCAGCATATAAGGCTGCACTTGATGCCGGTAGTGAAATGGTTATGACCGCATTTAATACAGTAGATGGGATTCCTGCAACTGGGAATAAGCAATTAATGCGTGATTTACTCCGTGATGAATGGAACTTTGACGGGGTTATTATCTCTGATTGGGGTGCTGTTAAAGAATTAATACCACATGGGGTTGCTGAAGATGAATCAGAAGCAGCACGTAAAGCTATAAATGCTGGTGTGGATATTGAAATGATGACCACATGTTATGTGAGAAACTTGAAAAAGTTGGTTGAAAATGGTGATGTAGATGAATCAATAATCAACGAATCTGTCCTTCGTATCTTACAATTAAAGCAAAAGCTAGGCTTATTTGAAAACCCGTATCGTGGTGCAAATGAAAAACGTGAAAAAGAAATTGTTATGTGTGAATCCCATAGACAAACGGCACGTGAATTGGCAGCAAAGTCCTGTGTATTGTTGAAAAATGAAGATGTTTTACCCCTTCAAGCAATACAAAAAGTCGCGTTAATCGGACCATTTGCTGAAAATAACGATATTCTTGGTCCATGGTCATGGTTAGGTTCAAAAAATGATGCTGTAACAATGTATGAAGGTATGAAAACGAAAATAGGTACATCACAACTAACTATTGCTAAAGGTTGTGATATAGAATCAGGGACAGAAGATGACCTAGTGGAAGCGCTAGAAGTTGCAAAACAATGCGATATTATCGTATTAGCACTTGGCGAAGACTCAGAAATGAGCGGAGAAGCAGGATCTCGGTCAACTATCAAATTACCAGAGGCACAGCTTCATTTAATAGAAAAAATAAACCAATTAGACAAACCAACGATTGCTGTCCTATTTAATGGTCGTCCTCTTGATTTGCATGGTGTTTTTGATAAAACAGATGCTGTATTAGAAGCTTGGTATCCTGGAACGGAGGGTGGAGTTGCAATTGCGGACTTGTTATATGGAGACGTGAATCCATCTGGCAAACTAACGATGTCATTTCCTTATTCAGTTGGTCAAGTTCCAGTTTACTATAATAACTTCAATACTGGCCGTCCGAAAGGTGCTCCTGATGCACAGAAAAGATTCGTCTCCCAATATTTAGATTGTCCAAACGAGGCTCTATTTCCATTTGGTTATGGTTTAAGCTATACGGCATTTACGTTTAATGACCTGAGACTTTCTTCAGAAACAATGACAGATGAGCAAGCAATTACTGTATCTGTAAACGTCACAAATACTGGTGATGTTGCGGGAGAAGAAGTCGTACAGCTTTTTGTTCAAGATGTAGTAGGGGAAGTTGTACGTCCATTGAAAGAATTGAAAGGCTTCCAAAGGATTTCATTAAATCCAGGAGATACAAAAGAAGTATCATTCACCTTAACAGAGGAACAGCTACGTTACCATCATGCAGATCTTCAATATAAAAGTGATAATGGTAAATTCATTGTTTACGTTGGAAATAGCAGTACGAATGTAACAGCTCTGCCTTTCAAATTAAATAACTAATAGAAGGAGACTACTTTATGACTACAAAATCCAAATTTTTAATCCAAGCGGGAGATGTTAACTTTACTTTCCTAAATAGTGGTGATATCTATGAAATAACACATAAAAATACCATGATTAATCAATGGATGTCCAATCCAATAGATGGAGCTTTAAATAATATCTATTTACGTCTTCACCACGATAATGGAATAAAAGTAGTTCCGTTAATTGGGGTCCACTCCAACAGCAATTTGTCCATTTTTGATTCACAAGTAATGTGGGAAGGGTCAACTGATGGTGTATACTATCAAGTTACTTTCCATATGACAGAGAAGGGGATATGGTTTTGGGACATCACACTGGATGGAAATGATGTAGAGGTTGATGTTATTTACGGTCAAGATCTAGGTCTTGCTGATAAAGGGGCAGTTCGATCAAACGAAGCATATATGTCCCAATACATGGATCATACTGTTTTTGACGATGAAAAAAGGGGTTTTGTTGTTTGTACACGCCAGAATCAACCTCAGCAGAAGGGGTTTCCTTACTTACAACAAGGCTCATTAGGTAAATCGGTCGGTTATTCTACGGATGGGTTTCAATTTTTTGGCCTATCTTACAAAACAACAAATAAGCCTGAAGTATTAACAAAAGATATGCTAGCTAACGAAGTTTATCAATATGAATTTGCCTATACAGCTTTGCAATCAAAACGAGTGAAGTTAGCAGGTAATGAGCAATTTGTGTTTTATGGACTATTTAAGCAAAATCATTCTGACGCAATAACTGTATTAGAATATGAAAATGAGATATCGGAAGCGTGGCAGCAAAGAAAAGGAATAGATAAAATTCACGGTAAGTCTATAGATAGGGTGCGCATATCTTCTTCTATTGGAGATCCTCTCCAAACATTGGAAATGACAGAAAAGGAAATCGACGCCTATTTTCCTGACCGTCATTTGGAGGAACGTGATCAAGCATCTTTGCATTCTTTCTTTACGAAAACGTATGAGCATGTGATTTTGAAGAAAAAGGAAGAGCTTGTCGAACGTCCACATGGTCATATATTAATGAGCGGCCATAATGATAATGTACAGGAAAATACAATAACATCAACCTCCTATATGTATGGTATGTTCAATTCCCAGCTAGTAGTAGGTAACATAAACATGAATAAAATGATGACGAACGCACGAAACCCGTTAAACATTATGAAAACATCCGGGCAAAGGATTTATGTCGAAATAGATGGTACGTATCATTTATTAACCATGCCATCCATGTTTGAATTAGGATTTAACTATGCTCGGTGGTATTACAAGACAGAAAATGATGTATTAATTATTTCAAACTTTACGACTGTTGACACAACAGAAGTACAATTACATGTGCGGTCTAAAAGCGGTAAATCTTATGCATATCTTGTTTCGAATCAAGTGACCATGAACAACAACGAATATGAAGTGCCATATAAAATGGAAAAGGAAGAAAATACAATTTCCTTTTCTGCAAATACAGGATCGGATAGCGCAAAAACCTATCCTGATTTAACCTATCGTTTGCAGGTTACAGGTGCAGATATGGAGGTTGATAATGAGCAAATATTGGCTTCCAATATCGAATCAGGAGCTGCTTCACTGGTGGTGTTAACAATCAGTTCCACCTCAGAATGGACGATGACAATTCAAGGACTTCTTCATAATGAAGCTAAACCTTTTAAGAAACGAGAAATCATGAAAGAAATTGAACGCTACCGTGAATATTACCGCAATGTTATGCGCGGTTTCGAATTATCTAAGCAGGACAGCAACCCAGAAGAACTTGAAAAAGTTAACGCACTTTCCTGGTGGTACACGCATAATATGCTAGTTCATTTCTCTGTTCCACATGGTCTTGAACAATATGGTGGAGCTGCGTGGGGGACACGTGATGTTTGCCAAGGGCCGACTGAATACTTTATGGCCACACAAAATTATGACTCTGTTCGTGACATTATCAAAACTGTTTTTTCGCATCAATACGAGGACACTGGCAGCTGGCCACAATGGTTCATGTTTGATAAATATGCTGCCATTCAGCAAGAAGATAGTCATGGTGACATTATTGTATGGCCCCTCAAAGCAATCAGCGACTATTTAGAAGCAACACAGGACTATTCAATATTAAAAGAAAAAGTCCCATATACGAATCGCAGTAATTTTGCTTTCACGACAGAAACTGCAACAATACTGGATCATGTAAAAAAAGAAGTTTCCTATATTAAAAAGCACTTTTTGCATGACACGTTTTTATCTTCCTACGATGACGGGGACTGGGATGATACACTTCAACCAGCAAATGAACAATTAAAAAAATATATGATTAGCAGCTGGACGGTGGCATTGACGTATCAAACCCTTCGTAAAATGGCAACTGTATTAACAGAAGTGGAAGAAAAAGAAGCAAATGGACTTATGGATTTGGTTTCAGGGATTAAACAGGACTTTAACAAATACATTCTACAGTCAGATGTTATTCCTGGGTTCATCTATATGGAAGATCCAAACGAAGTAGAGCTTATGTTACACCCAACTGATATGAAAACAGGTATAGATTATCGCCTATTGCCGATGCAGGAAAGCATTATTAGCGAGCTTTTTACTTCAGAACAAGCAGAACATCATTATCAAATAATTAAAGAACATCTATCTTTTCCGGATGGTGTTCGCTTAATGAATCGACCTGCTAATTATACAGGTGGAGTAAGTACCCATTTTAAACGGGCAGAACAAGCAGCCAACTTTGGCCGTGAAATAGGCTTGCAATATGTCCATGCTCACATTCGTTATGTTGAAGCAATGGCAAAGCTAGGGAATTCAGACGAGACATGGAATGGTTTATCTATCATTAATCCTATCGGTATCCAGAAAGTCGTTCCAAATGCAGAAATCCGTCAAAGCAATACGTATTTTAGCAGTTCAGATGGCAAATTTAATACCCGTTATGAAGCACAAGAACACTTCGATAAATTACGAAAAGGCACTGTCCCAGTTAAGGGTGGGTGGCGCATTTATTCAAGCGGACCAGGCATCTATATGAATCAACTAATTTCAAATACATTAGGAATTCGTAGTGAAGCTGGTAACCTTGTTATCGATCCAGTCCTTCCGGGAAAACTGGATGGGTTGCAGTTTGACTTTACATTTATGAATTTACCAATAACGTTCATTTACCGTCTAAATCAAAAGAAAAAACAGGTAGTTGTAAATGGTAGTGTGGTAAAAACAGAAGAAGTGATTAATCCGTATCGTGGAGGAGGATTTATTGTAGGACGTAATAAACTGGAAAAGCTATTAATATACGAGAAAAATAAGATAGAGATTTATTTATAAACATTTTCTTGCACATTTATAATAAGGATTAGTATGGCCTGGGGTTATATACTAATCCTATACATTGACAAAGAGTATGTATTCAGATATTATTTTACTAATTATTAATTAATTAATTAAATGAATTAATCAAATGGAGGGGTTGAAAGAATGAAAAGAATCGGGATTGTAGGGACAGGTAGATCGATAGGCGTAGCAAATGATCATTTGAAAGGTATACAAGCTGTGCCGGAATGGAAGTTGGAAGCAGTATATGATCTAGTAAGAGATAACGCTGAGAATTTTGTACGATTGAATGAACTGTCCAAAAATATTATTAGCTCTAGTTTAGATGAGCTACTTGGACGGGTGGATGCGATAGTAGTATGCACAGACAACCGATCTCATGGAGAAATTATCAGAGCTGCATTTGAAAAGAATATTCCAGTGTTATGTGAGAAGCCCCTTTCTATCAGCTATCAAGAGTCTAAGCAACTGTCCGCAGAAGCTAAGGATGCCAATGTACCGAATTATATGGGAATGCAATATAGGTATCACCCTTATGCTCAGGCTATAAAAGAGATTATTGATTCAGGTGCGCTTGGCGATCTTGTGTTTTATCGTCACCGTATTGGGGGATGGCGAATCGGAAATTCTAATTTGGAATTAGAGTGGCGTATGAAGCAGGAAACGTCCGGAGCAGGTGCTGCTGCCGATTTCGGTGTGCACCAGGTGGACTTACTTTACTACTTTTTAAAAGACTATGCTGGAAAGTTTAAAGAAATACAAGCTGAGTTAGGGACCTATATAAAAAGTCGTCAAAAGATAGGCAGTAAAGAGTCAGGAGAAGTAACGAATGATGACATTGGCGCGATAATAGGGAAACTGGAAAATGGCGCCATTGTTAACTTGAATAACTCACGTATTTTACCGCCGGATGGTCATGGATTAGAAATTGTTGGAACGAAATCTGCTATTTGGATGGATGGAAATGAAAACGTATTCTTACGCAAACGTAATGAGATAGGAGAATGGGAAAACGAATTAGCTCCTGTAACGATTGAAGAGCGACATCGTTTTATAGGTTTGGCGAGAGGGAAACAATATCGTGAATTTTACGACATTATAGATAATGGAATTTCATATGAACTTGACTTTTCCTATGGGGCTGAGATTCTAGGTGTGATTGAAACAGCTATAGATTCCTATCAAAAAGGTATCAAACTAAACTTTAAGGATAAATGAAAGGAGCTAAATGTGTGAGGATGAAATTAGGCTGTCATCTTTTTCCGTGGAATTCTATTTTAGAAAAGGATGGACTTTTAGGACGAAAAACTATAAAACTATTGGACTGGATTGCTGCAAATGGATTTGATGCAATAGAAACAGGCTTGCGTTTTATACCAAAGGGAAGGGAAGCAGAGGTAAATGAATTATTGGCCAGGAAAAATTTAACATTAGCAGCAGCGCATACAGGATTTCCGATGTTCGAACCAGATTTCTATCCAAACTTTGATGAGATTAAATTAGAAGTTGAGCGGTTAAACAAGGCTGGAGCTGAACGTCTTATAGTAAGCAGTGCCTGTAAGCAAGATATTAACGAAAGAACGCTAACCAAAGCTGTCGACTTTTTGAACGAAATAGGAGACTTATGTCATCTTAACGGTCTAGAGTTTGTTTACCATAACCATGATCATGAATTCTTACATGAAGCTAGAGTTGAAAAGGCTTTAATTGAAATGACAAATCCAACTACTGTTTTTTTCGCAATAGATGTTGGCTGGATGTATATTGCCGGGGTGGATCCTGTAGATTTTTTTAAAAAGTATAATGGTAGAATTCACCACACCCACATTCGTGATGTACGGAAAAAAACGTTTATCGAAGTTGGCGGAGGAGAAATTGACTATCAACTTTTCTTATCTTATGCCAGTGAAATGGAGTACACAGGCTGGCATATTGTTGAAATGGAGAAGAACGATGATTATTCCGGGAAGTTAGATACATTAGATGAGATGGTTATTGAATCGATAAAACATATTAAATCCTTAAATTAATTTTAAAATACCAGGAGGGAAAAAGCATGGAATTAGCTAGCTTATTTAATCCAGAAGAAGGAAAGACAGTAATAGAACCAACAGGATCGGGGACTGGCTATTGGGCAGGGGCACCTACCATTTTATTCGATAGTAAGGATAGCACATTTTATTTGTATTATAGGGTGAGGCAACCAAGAGGATTTGGAGAAAATGAAAGAGGTTTCGAAGTACGTATAGCTAAAAGTAGGGACGGGGAAAACTTTACAGATGTATGGACTCTCCATAAGAAAGATTTACATTCAAGTTCAATAGAGCGTTCCTCTTTAATGAAAGTAAATGATCATTTGTATAGACTATATATTAGCTACGTAGATTCTTCTGATAACAGGTGGAGAATTGATGTGATAGAATCCGATAGCCCTACTAGTTTTGATGTTCATACACGTCGCAAGATCTTAACAGCTTCTGATGTACCTAATGCGGAGGGCGTGAAGGATCCTTATATCGTTCAAGTGAAAAATCAATACTATATGTACTTTGTCTATGCGAAAGGGGTAGAAGGAATCTCTAAAGAAAAAATGCATAGTACCGGGGATGTTCATAATACAGGAATGGCAGTGGCACCAACTGGGTTAGCGATCAGCCAGGATGGGTTAAATTTTAAATGGACTGATACTGTATTACCGGTGGGATTGTCAGGTTGGGATCAATACCAATCTCGATTAACCTCGATTATTCCACATGGTGAAAGTTATACGGTTTTATGGGACGGAAGCGTTGGGGTAGAACAAAACTATGAAGAAAAAGCTGCGGTTGCAGTTACATTTGACCTGAAAACTTTTGCGAAAGTAAGCCACTCTGGGCCTGCAATTGAAACAGCTCTTGGTAATGCAGTCAGATACGTTGATGCAATAAAACATCATGATCAAATTTGGTATTATTATGAATATACACGTGAAGACGGATCACATGAGTTGCGCCTTTCTAAGGTAGATTGTTAATCACAAAGATATAGGAGGTGTAGGAATGAATTTAGGGTTGAGAATATCAGATTTACAAAACATGACCATAGAGGAAAAAGTGCAGTTAGCTGTTAGTTGTGAGCTAGATTCGATTGAATTATCAGCTTCAGAGTTAATCGATTCTCAGGAAACGTTGCACTGGAAGCAAATGGCTGAATCAAATGGACTTACAATAACAACAGCTGGTATAGGAATTGAATTATGCGATCCAAACAGCCAAGTTGAAACACGTGATAAATTGAAGAAAGTAATTGAAGGAGCTCAGATGTTGGGGGATATACCCTTATTTAGCCGTACGATGAATGCTCCCAAAGGCAAATCCCAGCATGAAACGTGGAGCTATCTCGCGGAATTTACAAGAGAGATCACTGAAACATGTGCTAACGAGGGGGTGCAGTTTGCTATAGAAATTGACCATGCTCCGTGTTTTGTGAATACGCTTGAACGGTTCGAAAAATTATATCGTTTGGTTGATCATTCGAATTTAATGTTAAATTTTGACCCTACTAACATGCATGTTAATGGGAGTGATCCGTTTGAAGCAATCAAAAAATGGGGGCATTTATTTATTGGAGCTCATATAAAAGATGGTGTATATCGAACAGATCAGCGTTTAGAAGTACCACTTGGTGAAGGTGAAATAGATTATCGTACTATTTTTTCTAAACTAGAAGAAAGAGGTATTGCATTAACATTCCAATTTGAACACTTATCTACAAAAAACGAAGTAATAAAAGCAGTCCATAAAATGAGACAAATGGTGGGATAACAATGGTGTTAGTAGGACAAAACACTTCAAGAACAAAGCAACTTAATCAATCGCTTGTATTACAAACTTTAATGAAATACCAACCAATTTCCAGGCAGGAAATCGCGGAGAAAACAAAACTAACCCGGGCAACTATTACTAATATTACTTCAGAACTAATAAAAGCAGGATATGTTAATGTGCTAGGGAATATCGAAGGTGAGGAATCAAGAGCAGGGAGGCGATCCATTGCCCTAGAGTTAAATGAGAATTCAACACATGTCCTTGGTATTCACATCAGTTTGTCAGAAATTCACTTGGGCTTAATAGATTTAAAAGGAAAAGTGAAGAAAGATATCAAAGTAGAACTTCCAAAATTATTGACGAACGATTCTTTTGTAAAGTTGCTAATCGAGCAATTGCAGTCTTTTATAGATACTACCGTTGATGTCTCTATACATTCTATTGGAATTGGTTCCGTTGGATTAGTCGATTATAAGGCAGGTAAGTTATTGAATGCGGATCATATAGGGTTAAAGGATATTGATTTGGCGGCTGAGCTGGAGAAGCAATTTAATTTACCTGTTTTTTTAGATAATAACGTACGGGCAATGACATTGGCTGAGCAAATATTTGGCAAGGGTAAATACCACTCCGATTTTATAACAGTTTTTTTAGGGCAAGGGATTGGGGCTGGAATTGTTTTAAATGATAAGTTGTTTCGTGGAGGTATAACTGGAGCAGGAGAATTTGGTCACACGACTTATGTCCCCGAAGGTGAAGCCTGTTGGTGTGGAAATAAAGGATGTTTAGAGCGTTATGCTTCTGAACAAGCTGTACTCGAACATTTACACCTTTCTTTTTCGGAACTTCAAAGCAAAGTGCAGTTTGGAGATGAAAATGTCATAAAAAAACTTGAAAAAACAGGTGAGCAAATTGGTTCTGCTTTGACTTCTGTGATTAATATGCTTCATGTTCCAAAAGTGATTATAAGTGGTAGGCTGTCTAGTATTGATTTTCCAGTTACCAAAAAAGTATCTAGTATAGTAAATCAACGATCATTCCTGGCACGACAAAAAAATGTAAAAATTGAAGTTTCGGCATTAGGGGAAGATGTTGGGTTAATTGGAGCTGCTAGTTTGGCATTTATATATGGCTTTTTACTAATACAAGAGCAATCTTAACGTAAATGAAAAAAAATATTAATGCAATAGTTTGTTCATTCAGGGAGGGTCAAGATGATTCAGGTTAAGGATCAAAGACTTATCATTAATGGCGAAGACGTTTTGATTTTTGGTGCGGAACTTCACTACTTTAGGGTGCCAAAAAGCCAATGGAGAAACCGTATCAAACAAGTAAAAGAAGCGGGAATAAACATGATTAGCACCTATGTACCATGGATGTTCCATGAACACGAAGAAGGAAAGATCGATTTAACAGGGAAATCAAGAGAGGAACGCGATCTTGAAACATTTCTTCAAATTGTAAAAGACGAAGGAATGTATTGCCTAGTTCGTCCTGGTCCATATGTGATGGCTGAAATTATTGATCATGGTGTGCCTACATGGTTTTTGGACCATTATCCGGAGGCAGTAGCAAAAACTCAGGATGGGGATAATCACCCGTCGAGAGTTGCTAGCTACATGCATCCTATTTATTTAGAAAAGGTGGCTATTTGGTATCATTCTGTTTGTAGCATCATTGAGCCATATCAGATTCAAAATGGTGGTCCTGTAATTCTGTTTCAACTAGATAATGAAGTAGGGATGTTTCATTGGGTTACAAATCAAGGTGACTATAATGATGAGACACTAAAACAGTTTAAAAATTACTTAGAAAATAAATATACGCTAGATGAGTTTAATAAGACTTTCCGCGTTCGTGTAAAGGCTATAGACGAATTTATTCAAACTAAGTTAAAATCTCCAGAAGAACATTACAGCATTGTATTAAAAAATGAATACAGTTTGTTTATGAGAGAACATTATCTTAGTTATCTCGAGCATTTGAAACACCTCGCTAATGATGAAGGAATTTGTGTACCTTACGTCGTTAATATTCATGGGTTTCATACTGTTGATATTTTAAAAAGAGGGACAATGTATCCAATTGGAATTTCTCAACTGTTAGAAGTAGCAAAAATGGATGACGTACTATTAGCTGGTGACTACTATATCGGAAATATTGAATACGACAATTTTATTGATATCGTTCTTGCGAATGCCTTCACGAAAGCTATTCAATGGAAAGAGCAGCCCCTTTTTTCGGCTGAATTCCAAGGTGGTACCATTCCGGATAAACCAAGGCTTCAGCCATGTACATTTGATTTGACTACGAGACTTTGTGTTGCAAATGGGATGAATGCCGCTAACTATTATATGTTTGTTGGTGGGGAAAATTATGAGAATATGGGCTTATTAGGTAAACGCCATGATTGGCAGGCACCTTTGTCATTAGAAGGAAACAAACGACCACACTTTGGTATCATACAACACTTAGGTCAAATGTTTAATGTTTTTCAGAAGCAGTTGGTTCACGCTCAGCAGGAAATAAACACTCATTTTGCTTTTTATCCTGACTACTATATGACGGAGTATAGTGATCAGTTCACTTCACATATGGTTAAAACGTTACACCAGGAAAGAGATGCCAATATATTTAATGGATTTGCAAGAGGATTAAGATTAAATAACATCATTTTTGAGGGGTTAAACCTATTAGAGGAAGAAAAAATAAATGTTTCTGAAGTCCCTTCTTTATGGATGTTCTCTATGAAATGGATGGATGAGGTTATACAGCAAAAATTAATTAGCTATTTGGAAGATGGCGGGAAATTAGTCATGTTCCCAGTAATACCAACAAAAAATATGAACAATGAAAAATGTACATTATTGAAAGATTATATAAGTGTTGAAATAAAAGATTCAAAATGTCGCGGATTTGTTCAGATTGGTAATGTTGATAGCGTTAAAATTAATAGTATGGAAATGTATGATGTACAAGAAGGAGCCTTCGGTTGGTCTGAAGACCCTAATAATTCAACTGTAGCATTTGAAAAGATCTTAGGCAAAGGAAAAATTGTAATGTTAGGCGTTAGTATGGAAAATGAATACGAATATAAAAACCAAATTTATAAGGATTTAGCTGCAAAAATTGAAGTGCAAAGTAGTTTTACCTTAGTAGATGAACTGGATATTTCAGTTAGGGTGTTACGAGATGGCGGATTATTTGTGTTTTTAAATAACTTTGATGAATATAAAAAGGTTACCCCGATTCATTATGATGGAAAAGCACTTTTCAATGGTAAGAAAATTACAATTCCATCAAAAAGTGGTTTGATGCTCCCAGTGAATATAAAAATTACAAATGATCTAACCATACTATATGGAACTGGGGAAATAATTGGGCTTAATCATTCGGATACAGAATTATCGCTAAAAATAAAGATTAAGCAGAATCAAGAAGAGTTTTTATTTCATTCAAATCAATGGATTCCCGTGGATGAAAGTGGTGTTCAGGTGGAAAAGACTACTTCCAAAGGAGTTTGTAAAGTGAAAATATCCTCGGTGAATGAAGAGGAAACGATTCATTTTACTCACATGAATCATACTCAAAGTTCTTAGTCTTTTTGATTTCATTATGTCACCTATAATTAGGAATCGGATTAATTTCCGGTTCCTTTTCTGGTTGTATTAATTAGTGTGGATTTTTTGGTATAAGTCTAATACGTGAGTAAGGTTTAGCAGGATTATAATGGTTTTTTCTCATGGAAACGCAACTATAAATAGCATCTTGCACATACTAGGGAACAAAATGTATTTGTATGGATTTTTTTATGTAAATCACAATGTTGTACATCAACTGTTCATCAATTTGCGATGAAAACGCATTCATCGTGCGGTTATGTGGTGTTACAATTACTAGTGAAGGAGCGATTACGAGTGGCACTTAATGATCGAAGTAAGAAAATCTTGGATGAACTAGTTAGCAATCCGAGCATTACTAGTACGGCTTTGGAAAAAAAGTATAACGTAACTCGTAGACAGCTTGGTTATAGTTTCAATAAGATAAATGATTGGCTCATGACCAAAAACCTTCCAGTAATAGAAAGAACAAGGCAGGGTCATTTCATTATTAGTCAATCTGTTTTCACTCGTCTTAATGGTGAGGAAAAAAGCGTTTCCGTTGACACAAGTCTTCTTTCTGAGAATCAACGTATCCATCTGATTATCATGATGCTTTTGAGTTACGGGGAAGAGCTATCGCTTAGTCATTTTACGATAGAACTGGATGTTAGTAAAAATACTGTTCTTAGTGATTTGAAACACGTACAAGGTTACTTAGACGATTTTGACTTGTCTATTCGATATTCGAGAAGGTCTGGTTACTTAATAGAAGGTAAGGAGTTCCAGGTACGAAAATTACTTATTGATGTAACCTATCAATTGTTGCAAATGAATCATGGTAAAAACAGAATAAAAGAAGTAGCTAGTATACATCGTGAAGAAGTAGAGGAATTCACCAAGCGAATTGAAAAAGTAGAGAATAAATTAAATTTGAAATTCACGGATGAAAAAATGGAAACGATGCCTTACGTTCTAATTTTAATTTTACGTAGAATAGAAAAAGGGAATGAAATAAATTCGTTTTCCATTGAATACGAGGAATTATCGGATACAAAGGAATATCAAGCAACAGAGGAAATCTTATATGATTTCAAAGAAATACCAGTTGCGGAGCGTTTATTCATTACGTTGCATTTATTGACGACAAATGTATACTCGTCAGAATTCTTAATGGAGGAATCTATCCCAAACTTAGTTCCAGCAACTGATAATATGCTGCGTTTGTTCGAAAAGAGCGCTTGTATTTATTTGCAGGATCGGGAGCAGCTGCTGGACAAACTCCTGCAGCACATTAAACCTGCCTATTATCGTATTAAATATCAGCTTACAGGAACGGTTTCTGTTCAAGAATCTTTAAATAAAGAGTTCAAGGAATTACATCACCTTGTAAAGCGATCGATCGGACCGCTTGTAGATTTAATAGGAAATGAAATTCCTGAAAGCGAGACTACCTATATCACGATGCTGATTGGTGGGTGGATGACCAGGCAAGGTGACAGTATTGAAAAAAAGGTGAAGGCAATTGTGGTTTGTCCCCAGGGCGTGTCAGTCTCAAAATTAATGTTTAACGAATTAAGGGAGTTATTTCCAGAGTTTGTTTTTTTGGATTCATTATCAGTACGTGAATTCCTGAATTACCGTTTTGATTACGATATTGTATTTTCACCAACCTTCCTGGAAACGGAGAAGAAGTTATTTATTTCGAGAGCATTTCTCGGACGTGAAGAAAAATACCGTCTGCGAAAACAGGTAATGCTCGAGTTACATGGGTATATTCCAAATGACATTCATGTTAATCATTTAATCGATATCATAAATAATCATGCAGTAATAGAAAATGAAAAGGCTTTAACAGAAGAACTGCAGATGTATATTAACCGGGATGAGGGATCATCTGTAAAACAAGATGTTGACCTGAAGGATATTAATTTAGATGAATTAATTCCACTACAGAATATAACAGTAAGAAATTCTGTTAAAACCTGGGAAGAAGCAATTCGGGTAAGTGCCCAGCCATTAGTTGAAATCGGTAAAATTGATCGAGCTTATGTGGAAGCAATGATTAATCATTATGACCAGGATCCATATATCGTCATTGGGCCTAATATAGCAATCCCGCACGCAGCTCCTGAAGAAGGCGTTAATGAGGTTGGCATGAGTTTGCTGCGATTAAAAGAAGGAATTAACTTCACCCCCGATTACAGCATTAATTTGATCATTGTGATTGCTGCAGTCGACAAGCAACAGCATATCCATGCATTAATGCAATTGATGAAGCTTTCTGGTTCTGAAAAAGATCGAAACCGTATGATTAATGCTGGTTCAATTGAAGAAATTCATGACATTATACAATCATATTCCATTGATTGATTGAGTGAGTGAGGAGCAACTAAGAATAAGGATAATGAGGTGTTGAAATGAGCGAGTTATTTTTTGATGAATCTATCATTCTATTGGATGTAGATGGAGATACGAAAGAAGAAGTGTTAACAGCAATGGGTACCAACTTAGTTGAAAAGGACCTTGTTAAGGAAAGCTTTATTCCTGCAATTATTAAAAGAGAAGGTGAATTTGCGACAGGTCTCCCAACAGCAGGGGTTTCTGTAGCAATTCCGCATACAGATGTTGAACATGTAAAAAGAAAGACAATTAGTGTAGCGGTCTTAAAGAATGCTGTTGATTTTGGAGTTATGGGTGATGATAGCGAGACGACTCCTGTAAGAATCGTTTTTATGCTAGCAATGGATGAGGCACACTCACAGCTGTCACTTTTGCAAAAACTGATGCAGGTTTTTCAAGACCCGGACACATTGAAGTACTTAGTGAATGAGAAAGAAAAAACTAGTATTAAAAATCTACTAGAAGATAAGTTAGATTTTGTAGCATTTGAAGGAGGTGAGTAAGGATGAAAAAGAAACAAGTATTAGTAGCATGTGGAGCAGGTATTGCAACATCAACAGTTGTAAATGGTGCAATTGAAGAAATGGCTAAAGAACATGATCTTAAATTAGATCTAGTTCAGATCAAGATTACCGAAGTAGGCGGTTATGTAGATACAGCTGATTTACTCGTAACTACTGCAATGACAAAGAAAGAATATCCATTTCCAGTAATCAATGCACGCTCATTCCTAACAGGTATCGGAACTGAAGATACAAAAAAACAAATCTTGGAAGAGCTTCAAAAATAAAAAGTTATAAAGTTCAGGATCTCGATTTCTGTAGTAGCAGAAGTCGAGGTTTACTACTAAAATGCGAGGTGACAAAACATGCAAGGATTTGTTGATTTCATACAAGGATTTTTAGATTTAGGGGCAACTGTAATTCTGCCAGTCGCAATATTCTTATTAGGATTATTTTTTGGACAAAAACCAGGTAAAGCCTTTCGCTCTGGTTTAACAATCGGGGTTGCCTTTGTCGGTATTTTCTTAGTTATCGATTTGCTTGTTAATAACTTAGGACCGGCCGCACAAGGTATGGTTGATCGATTAGGAGTAGAACTAACAGTTATTGATGTGGGTTGGCCTGCGACATCATCTATTGCTTGGGCATCCGTGGTAGCAGCATTTATCATTCCACTTGGTCTAGTAGTAAACGTTGTTATGCTTCTTACAAAAACAACGAAAACAATGAACGTGGATATTTGGAACTTCTGGCATTATACATTCATGGCCGCTATGGTCTATGCAATTTCAGACAGCATTATTCAAGGTTTGATTGCAGCTGTATTGTTCCAGATTGTGTGTCTTAAAGTCGCTGACTGGACTGCACCTATGGTTAGTGAATTTTATGAATTACCAGGTGTCTCCATCGCAACTGGTAGTACCATTTCTTATGCGCCTGGTATTTTCTTAGTAAAAGGACTGCAAAAAATTCCTGGTGTTAAGAACTGGAATGCAGATCCAGATACGATTCAAAAACGATTTGGTATTTTTGGAGAATCCATATTTATCGGACTGTTCTTAGGGGCAGCAATCGGTGCTTTGGCAGGATACAATGCTGGTGAAATAATCGAAATTGGGATGGCGATGGCTGCTGTTATGGTATTAATGCCGCGTATGGTTAAGATCCTGATGGAAGGGTTAATGCCCGTATCAGAATCTGCACGTGAATGGTTAAACAAACGATTCGGTGATAGAGAAATCTATATCGGACTTGATGCAGCGGTAGCGCTTGGACACCCGGCTGTTATTTCAACAGCACTCATCCTTGTTCCAATCACAGTAGTAATGGCAGTAATTTTGCCAGGTAACGCTGTATTACCATTTGGTGACTTGGCGACGATTCCGTTTATTGTCGCATTTATCGTAGGTGCTGCTCGAGGTAACATTGTTCATTCGGTGATTGTTGGTACGATTATGATTGCTATATCACTGTATATTGCAACAGATGTTGCACCAATCTTTACAGAAATGGCTGTTAATTCTAATTTCGATATGCCTGAAGGTTCAGCTAAAATTTCAAGTATTGATCAGGGTGGTAATATCGTTAACTGGTTAATCTTCAAATTCTTTAGCCTATTTAACTAATCGAGAAAGCGTAAGCGCCCGTATAGCGACGTATGGACTGGACTGAACCGCAGGAGATAAAGGAAACATGCCCCTGCAAAAGGGGGATGTCGACGTTGGGCGGCAAGCCCGGTTTTAGTCGACCTTCCTTTGTAGCGAACAGATGTTGACTTATCGTACGGAGGTGAGGGAAGTCCACTAGTCGCTGGGTGCTGTAGCTAGACAATAATCGAAGGGTGGAGTTCAAATGAAAGCGTTAGTCAAAACAGAGCTCGGATTTGGTAATTTAGAAATTCAGGATAAGAATGAACCACAAGCCGGTAAAAGTCAAGTAAAAATTGAAGTGAAGTATGCAGGTATCTGCGGATCTGATATTCACACCTATGAAGGCCACTACAAAGTTGGAGTGCCTGTTACATTAGGACATGAATTTTCTGGTGAAGTAGTTGAAGTTGGTGAAGGTGTTATGGAATTTAAACCAGGTGACCGTGTAACGTCAGAAACTACTTTCTATATTTGCGGGGAATGTGACTATTGCAAAGCTGGTGACTACAACTTATGTAACCACCGAAAGGGACTAGGAACACAGCAGGATGGCGGTTTTACAAAGTATTTAATCGCACGCGAAGGAAGCGTTCATAAACTTCCAGAAAATGTGGATTATCAATCAGCAGCGATGACAGAACCTCTAGCATGTACACATCACGCTGTCTCAAAAACAGATATTAAGCAAGGCGACATTGTTGTTGTAATTGGTCCAGGACCGATTGGGTTATTTACTGCTCAGGTTGCGAAAAGCCGTGGTGCTACAGTTCTAATTACTGGTTTAACGAATGACAAAGTACGTCTGGATAAAGCAAAAGAATTAGGCATTGACTATGCAGTAGATACGCAGGAACAAGATATTAAGGAACTCGTTAATAGCCTGACGAACGGCTATGGTGCAGATGTTGTATTTGAATGTTCTGGAGCGGTTCCTGCAGCGAAACAAGGACTCGATTTGTTACGCAAAAAAGGACAATATGGTCAGGTTGGACTTTTCGCTCAACCCGAAATTCAATTTGACCTTGAAAAAATCATTCAAAAAGAAATTCGTGTTGTCGGAAGCAGAAGCCAAAAATCAGCGGACTGGGAACCGTCTCTTGAATTAATGAATGATGGCAGCGTGAATGCCAAAGCAATGGTAACGCACGAATTTGATATTACAGAGTGGGACGCGGCATATGAGGCAATTAAAAGTGGGGAAGCAATCAAGGTATTATTAACTCCAGTAGAATAAGACTTTTTGAATGGAGGCGATGTTAAGTGGACAAACAAGATTTGATCAATAGGATAGATTATACCTTTTTAAAACCAACAGCAAGCAGAGAGGATATTACTACTTTTTGCGGGGAAACAATTGAGCATGGGTTTAAGACAGTTTTCGTAAATCCATACTATGTTTCTTATGCTCACAGTCTATTATCTCCTCATAACATTAAGGTTGGAGTACCAATTGGTTTTTCACTAGGTGGAGCAACAACCTATACAAAAGTAGAAGAAACAAAAGAAGCGATTAAAAACGGTGCAGAAGAAATAGACATGCTTATTAATTTAGGTGCACTGAAATCAAAAGAATTTGATGTTGTGAAAAACGATATTAGCGAAGTTGTAAAAGCATCTGAAGGGTTACTTACGAAGGTTATCATTGAAACAGCATTATTAACAAAAGAAGAAAAGATCACTGCTGCTAATTTAATAGTAGAAGCTGGCGCTGATTTTGTTAAAACGGCTACAGGATTTAACGGCGGCGGTGCTACAGTAGAGGATGTTCAGTTATTACGTTCGGTGGTTGGAGCAGATTTCGGTGTGAAGGCTGCCGGTGGTGTTCGTAATTATCAGGATGCGGTAACTATTGTAAATGCTGGTGCAAATCGTATTGGTGCAAGTGGTGCTATCGCGATTATTTCCGGTGAAACATCAAATGCTTCTTACTAGATTAGTAGAATGGAACAATGAACGATGTAGTGAAATAGCTTAATCGTTAGAAATGAGGGTGGAGAATGGTAAATACACTACTGGATTTTATGTTGGGACCCTTCAGGATAATAGGTGATTTTTATTTTGAATACCAAGTCATTTTTAACACACTAATAGTTGGATTCGCTTTATATAAACTTATTTTCAACAAAAAGAAATCAGATTCTAATGAATCAACAAGCTAATATAAATAATTAACTACACTATAGAATGGGTGATTAGATGAGATCCCTGAATCTTTATGGAAAACAGGATATACGTTTTGAAGAATCATCTGAACCTGCCATTGAACATGCAAATGATGTCATTCTCAAGGTGAAAGCTGTTGGTATATGTGGTTCAGATATATCCAGATACAATAAACTCGGACCTTATGTAGAAGGGATGACTTTTGGTCATGAATTTGCAGGGGAAGTAGCAAGGATTGGATCAGGAGTAGATGGTATTAAAGTAGGGGACCGAGTAGCTGGATGTCCAACTTTTTATTGCGGCCGTTGCACGAGCTGTCAAAAAGGTGAACTATCACGCTGTGAAAAACTGACTGTTATAGGCGCCAGGCATCCCGGTGCTTATGCAGAATATGTGAAATTACCAGTTGAAAACATTATTCCACTTCCAGAAACGGTTGATTATGATACTGCAGCGCTGATTGAACCTTCAGCAGTTGTGGTTCATGGCTTTTATCGTACTAGTATGCAACCTGGTGCAGAAGTCGCTGTAATGGGATGTGGTAATATTGGGTTGCTGGCAATTCAATGGGCAAAAATCTTTGGAGCAAAAAAAGTTTATGCGATTGATATAGATGACTCCAAGCTTGAAATTGCGAAAGCTGTAGGGGCGGACGTTTTAATAAATTCACTAGAAACCCTGGCTCATGAACAGATTTTAGCGCATACAAATGGTAATGGTGTCGATGTTGCAATTGAATCAGCAGGTTCACCAATTACATCTGCTCAGGTTTTTGCTTTGCCTAAAAAGGGTGGAGAAGTCGTATTCATGGGTATCCCGTATGCAGATATCACTATTGAACGATTCTATTTTGAAAAAATTGTGCGTAACGAATTATCTGTATTAGGGTCATGGAATGCTATCTCCTCCCCATTCCCCGGAAAAGAATGGAGTACGACTGTCCACTATATGAGTACAGGCCAACTAAATGTTAAACCAATTATTACCCACCGATTACATTTGGCTGAAGGACCTAAGACTTTCGACAATATAATAAATAGAAAAGGTTCCTACGGGAAAGTTCTCTTTTACCCCGAACTGGGATAAAGAATTAGCAAAAAGCGTCCATACTGGGCGCTTTTTGCTTTGTGGTTCTTCTGTGCTTATATAAAAAAGGGAGTTGGCATTATGTCATTATATACCTACTCCCTAATTATTATTAAATTAATCTTTCAGTACATTCTCACTTTCTCTAACAAAGTCATTTTCCTTTGTTACGGTATCAACGTCTGTTTGGAATGTCCCGTGAATACGATTAATAATTCCGGAAATGCCGCTTGTGAAACAAAGGCTTATAATTGTTTGCTCCGAAAAATGTTGGCAGAGGCGGTTGTACAAGTCATCCGAAATTTGAATGTTTTTCACCAATTCTTCCGTGTATTCAAGAACCACAATGTTATAACACAATTTTTAGAATTGGGTGAATTTAATACGAAGGAGAGAAGTCACGCCGCCTTCCAACAATACCCGTTCTTTTCCATTTAGCTCTAAACTCTGCTATCCTATAATAAAACTACGGAAATGGGGAAAATAGACGTGTCACTTGATTACAAAAGCTCCATACCTCTACATATTCAATTGAAAATTATTATAGAGAAACAAGTAGCGGAGGGGATTTTTACTGACCAGCTTCCAAGTGAGCGGCAATTTATGGAGGAATACAATACTAGTCGCAGTACAGTCAGGGAGGCCATTAACCTTTTAGTTCGGGAAGGAATTCTTGAAAAAAGACATGGAAAAGGCACGTTCGTTTCATTGAAGCCCATTCATGATTGGCTTGGTAACCTAAGCAGTACAACCGAGACTATCCTCCAGATGGGAAAAAAGCCTGGGGCAAAATTAATTACCCATTATAAAACTACGCCATCAGCTTATATCCAGGAATGTACAGGTTTTGCAGAAGCTTATTTTATTAAACGGGTCCGCTATGCTGATGATATTCCGATTGGAGTGGAGCATCATTATTATCCTGTAAAGCTAGGAAAAAAATTAGTCGAATATGATCTGGAAAATGCTACATTGTATGATTTGGTTGAAAATGAACTGGGTATCCAATTTGCTGAGGCTAATCAGACAATTAGCAGTGGCCAATTACTGAGTGAAGATAAGGAATATGTAATCGTTCCACCTGAATCTCATGCCATAATAGCGGAGCGGATTATTAAAGATCAAACAGGACAAATCATTGAATTGGAGCAAGCATTTTACCGGAGTGATATGTATACATTTAAAATAAATTTATCGCGAAAATTTGGCTGAATCAACTTCGTGTGTTAGTCATAATTCTTTTTAATAATACCTATTATGATTTTTAATATCTGAATTTAATAAATATATTGAAAACAACCTTTGCATTGCGTATACTGAAATTACTGCAACTTAACTGGTACGGACGTCAGGATGTTTTTTAAGAGCAAAGAAAGTATAAAATCTTGGCGATTATCTGTCTAGTTCCAGCGCCTAGACACTCGAGACATAAGCAGTTCGCTTCCGTGCGGGCAAAGCAC
>NZ_JBYQFJ010000016.1:0-100120 GCF_057836705.1 Virgibacillus carmonensis
ATGATCGGAACCATTTTTAAGTTATTTTTGGCTAGTTATGTCCCAGCCTCTTTTTATTTTCATCGTTTTTTCCTGAATTTTGACTGTGTATGTTGCATCTTTGAAACCTTTTTCCATCTATTCTTTTCCTCTAACTGTGCTTTTTGATCTTGCTTTCTTCTTTCATATGCCAGTTCTCGCTGCAATTTTAAATAGCTTTTGAAACGGTCATTCGATAATTCACCATTTGCTATAGCCTCTTGCACACGACATCCTGGTTCTGTATTATGCTGACAGTCCGTAAACTTGCATTCTTTTTCTAGAACTTCAACGTCCTGGAAGGTTGCATCGATTGCTGAATCTCCTTCCCACAGCTGCAGTTCCCGCATGCCAGGGGTATCAATCAACAATGATCCATTTGGTAATCGAAACATTTCACGGTGTGTTGTTGTGTGACGCCCTCTACTATCGGCCTCACGTATATCCTTCGTTTCCTGTACCTTATTCCCAATTAACGTGTTAACTAACGTTGATTTCCCCACACCAGATGATCCCAGTAATGCGGCAGTTTTTCCTACTGGCAGGTATGTCATCAATTCCTCTATACCTTCTTTAGTTATGTTACTTAAAGGAATGATTGGTACACCAATAGCAACTTCTTCCACTTGGGCAATAATTGCAGCAACCTCATCTTGTGAGCATTCGTCTCTTTTTGTCAAGACAACAACAGGCGTTGCCCCACTTTCATAGGCTGATACAATATACCGCTCCATACGGCGTAAATTCAAATCATGGTTAAGCGAGTTAACGATAAAAACAGTATCCATATTAGCAGCAACAATTTGCGCTTCCGTCCTAGTTCCAGCAGCCTGGCGCACAAATTGACTCTTCCTTGGTAAGATGCGATGAACTACCGCTTTTTGTTCATCTACTAACTTTTGAACTTCCACCCAGTCACCCACGGCAGGATAGTCCAATGAGGAAACTGCCTGATTCAAAAACTTTCCACTCAAGTGTGCAAAGTATTCCATTTCACCATCTAAAATCCGATAACTATTTTTTTGCACCGCAATAACACGCGCAATTTTTTCTGCATCAATATCTTGGATAGACTGATCCCATCCAATAGTTTCAAGTTTATTCAATTATTTTTCCTCCTAAAATGTTGGAGGAATGACCGTGCTTACGCTGACCGTTCCTCCACTTTGATATGTGTTTGTTGGTTGAGTAAAACATTTTTATAAATAGCCATTAACACCACTCCTTTCAAAATGGATGAACAAGATTTCTATTAGTATACTACAAAACCATTATCAGCGCTCTAGTTGTTTTCATTTAATTCCAAATTCATCTAAAAAATCCTCAAAAATGATAAAGTTCGATATTATTTCCCAGGAAATACAACAAAATAAATGAATGTAAAAAACAGACGGGAATCAACTCCACGCCTGTTTTTCTAATTCTATCGATTATTCATTTCACTTGGTTCAGGACCTTTACGCCCATTTCGATCAAGCTCAGCAATCTTTTCCAAGTCTTCTTTGCTTAATTCAAATCTGAACACATCAAAGTTTTCTTCAATACGTGATGGTGTCACAGATTTTGGAATGACGATTCTTCCACTCTGTAAATGCCAACGAATGATAACTTGTGCTGGGGTTTTGCCATATTGCCGAGCAATTTCCTTCATCACATCATTCTCCAACACTTCGCCACCTTGCATTAATGGGCTCCATGCCTCTAAATAAATGTCGTTCTTCTGGCAAAACTCCTGCAATTTAGTTTGTTGTAAATATGGATGGCACTCAACCTGATTAACTACAGGGGTTAAGTCACATTCATCTAATAAACGTTGTAAATGCTCAATATTAAAGTTACAAACCCCAATCGCTTTAACCCGACCATCTTTATATAATTTTTCCATTGCTTTATACGTTTCTACATAATCATCATATTCTGGTGTTGGCCAGTGGATTAAATACAAATCGACATAATCTAAGCCTAACTTTTCCAAACTTTCGTCAAATGCTTTTAACGTATTATCATAGCCTTGATCAGTATTCCAAACCTTTGTTGTAATAAAAAGATCCTCGCGGGGAACTTTACTAGTTGCGATTGCCTCGCCTACCCCTCGTTCATTTTTATATACTTTCGCTGTATCAATCGAACGAAATCCAATTTCAATTGCTGTAGATACTGCTGGTGTTACTTCATCTTCAGGAACCTGCCACACGCCATAACCAAGTTGTGGCATGCGAAGACCATTGTTTAATGTAATAAATTTCATCTTATTCGCATCCTTTCCTGCTTTATTCTAGTAGTTTATCATAATGAAGAATCCGTGGAAAAAAATTGGCTTATATGATTTCTTCTAATAAATTGTATACTAGGTATTGAGAAACCAATCAATAGAATTGCATAATGTAAACACTGTCCCGGTACAAGTGTTGGAAAGCCTTACAATCGACTTGTCTGTTATATTTTCAAAACAAGTAACAACTAAAATAATTATATAGCTTAGAACCAAAAAATTGACCTGAAAGATATCCTTCAGATCAATTTCTTTTTAATTTAACTGTGCATATAACTCCGTCCATTTTTGCCTTGCAAATGTAAAGCTTCCTTCAAACCTTGTTAGCTTACCACCTACAACCAGATAGGTAAGCGGGAAAAGTCGATCTAGGAAATAACGATCATGTGAAACAGCAATAATCGTTCCATCAAATTGGTCTAATGCATCCTCTAAGACCTCTTTCGATTCAATATCCAAGTGATTGGTCGGTTCATCCAAAATCAATAAATTGTGGTCCTGATGAACAAGCTGCGCTAAACGCAACCGCATTTGTTCGCCACCGCTCAGACTGTTCACTTTTTGAAAAACTGTGTTACCGTAGAAAAGAAATTTTGCTAATATCCCTCTAGCATCGCCTTCCGTAACATGAACCTGATCACGGAATTCTTCGATAATTGATCGTTCACCATTTATTTCAAGCATATGCTGTGATAAGAATCCAACTGATAAATTGCTTCCAAGGTGGATAGAACCTTGATCAACTTGCTCCGACTGCAGGATCATTTTTAGCAAAGTCGATTTCCCACAACCATTTTCACCGATGATCGCAATTCGTTCACGGAACCTTACGTGCATATTCACACTTGTAAGCAGTGCTTTTTCATTAAACCTTTTCGAAACATCTTCAACAATAACAACATCTTTACCACTTCGTTTGTTCATTTGAAAATCCAAGTTGATCTTTTTTTGTTCTAGAATTGGCTTTTTCAATGTTTCTATGCGAGCTAGAGCTTTTTCCATACTTTTCGCACGACGATGCAATCCGTCATTTGGTGGATTTGCCTGGTTCGCCCATTCTTTTAATCGCTTAATTGTTTCTCTCATTTTCTTCATTTTCTTCTGTTGGTCCTGATATTGTTGAAACTCTATTAACAGACGTGCTTCACGCTCTTTTACATAATTGGTGTAATTCGTAAAATACCGTATAAGTTCTCCTTGATCCATTTCCAAAATGGATGTAACTGTTTCATCTAAGAAGTAACGGTCATGCGACACAATAACAACGGTGCCAGGGTAGTTTTTGATAAAATCGGTTAGCCATTCTATCGCAAATAAATCTAGATGGTTAGTTGGTTCATCAAGTAATAACAAATCAGGTGCTTTCAATAGAAGCTGGGCCAACCCAACCTTTGTTCGTTCTCCACCACTTAACTGTTTCCACTCTTTTTCAGCTAAATTTGTTATTTGCAGACCGCTCATGATTCGTCTGATCTGTGAATCGATTTCATAACCACCATCTTCTTGAAACTTCTCCTGTAATGCGCCGTACTTTTCTATATGCCGGTTTAGCTTATCAGGATTTCTCTCAGTAGCCATGGCATTTTCCAAATCTGTCATTTTCCGCTTCAATTCTTCTAACGAAGCGAAAACCTCATACAATAATGCTTCTACATTCTTATTATCATCTATATCTGGAGACTGTTGCAAAAGACCAACTGTTAAACTCTTCTTCCAACTAATTGTACCTTCAGCTGGATCTGATTTCCGTGCCATTAAATCCAATAAAGTTGTTTTGCCTTCCCCATTTCTTCCGATAAGCCCAATTCGTTCATTTTCCTTTATCTCGCATGTCATATCATTAAAAATCGTGTTAGCACCAAATATTTGTGTTACATTTTTTAAACTACAAATAATCATTTTCTCTTCCTCCGATTCGAAAGAGACATTAAAAAAACGACAGAGATATACATATCCCCGCCGTTTCACACGTTATTCCGTTTGTGGGTAGATGTCTCTAACTGGTATTTTTCATTCATTTGTTTTAAAAAAGGACAGACGTATCCTGTCCGAAAACAAATGCAGCAAAAAGCGCATAACACATCCAGAGGTATTCTCTGAATTTTGTAATGCCTTTACCAGTTTGAAACATGTAACCCACCTCCTTTTGTTATTTTTAGTTTATTCTAAAATATGTTAGATGTCAATACGAAAAAGTATTGGTAGTGAATTTTCCTGTTAAAATCAGGACCAGCGTTAATTTACAGGAATTTTCAAAAAACATTATGATATAATAGAGGGAACTAAGATTCAATAAAAATAAGAAAGGAATGACACTCATGGGTAAGTACTACAAGGAGTTTGTCACATATCTAGACGTCTACATTATGCTAGTTCTTTTTGTTCCACTCATGGTATACACAGTTTTGCACATGCTGCAATTTAATACGTGGATTGCACTTGTAATTGGAATGATCGCATATGCCATCAGTGAGTATACGGTCCACCGTTTTTTGTTTCATATGAGGACGCCACAGAATGCTTTTTTACTCAAGGTGATTAAGCGCTTGCATTTTGATCATCATGTAGATCCTAAAGATTTAAAGCTATTATTTCTACCACTTTGGTTTAGCCTGCCTAACTTCTTTGCCAGTTCAATAGTCTTCTATCTAATCACAAACAATTTGCAACTTACAATAGCTTTCCTTACTGGATTGATGTCCTACTTTCTTTATTATGAATGGAAACATTATATTGCCCATAAGCCGGTACAACCACGTACAAAAATAGGGCAGAATATCAAAAAGGCTCATCTCTGGCACCATTTCAAAAATGAAAACTATTGGTATGGTGTAACACATACCTCTGTCGATAGAGCATTTGGTACATATAAGGATCAAAAACAAGTAGATAAAAGTGAAACGGCAAGAAACCTGGAAAATCGGGCCTGAGTTATGAAACACAGTTGTATCTCAGTCAAATAAGCGATAAGCATACACCTTAAGTATTTACTACTTTATTCTTTATTCCATTTGCTAACTACCGTACAGTTCAGCACAATATTTTTGCTTTTTCCACAGGAATTCCACTATCATTAATAGAATATATACCTATCAACCATTTCTCACAGGGGGGCACTATATGTCTAAACAATCATTCCAACTCAGCGAAACTACAATAAACACTGTTCAACAAGCCATGGGGTCAGGTGAGTTAACTGCATTAGCGTTAACAAAAATGTACCTCGAGCAAATTGCTAAATACAATTCTCAAGGTCCAACTATCAATGCAATCATCGAAATTAACCCCGATGCTTTACATATTGCCGAAGCACTTGATGTTGAACGTGAAAGATTTGGTGAACGAGGTCCACTTCACGGTATTCCAATCTTAATTAAAGACAATATTGATTCAAAAGATAAAATGCATACTACTGCAGGATCAGTTGCTCTTACAAATCATTATGCGAGTGAGGATGCCTTTGTAACTAAAAAACTTCGCGCGGCTGGTGCTATTATTCTTGGAAAAGCAAACCTAACTGAATGGGCCAATTTCATGACACAAGGTATGCCAAACGGATTTAGTTCACGGGGTGGACAGGTGTTGAATCCATACGGACCTGGTAATTTCGATGTTGGGGGATCTAGTGCAGGATCTGGTGCTGGAGTTGCCGCTAACTTTGCAGCTGGTGCTATCGGTACAGAAACGGATGGTTCCATTCTAAGTCCTGCGAGCAGCAATTCACTCGTCGGTATTAAGCCGACTGTGGGTCTGATTAGCCGAACAGGCATTATTCCGATTGCACACAGTCAAGACACTGCTGGCCCGATGACTCGTACGGTTGAAGACGCCGCTATCCTATTAGCAGCACTTACAGAGGAAGATGCTGATGATCCTGCAACTGCTATGAACGCTGACAGAATAACGGACTATACTCCTTTTTTGACCAAACATGGGTTACAAAATAAAAGAATAGGCGTGCCACAAAACTACTTATCCAAACCTGATGAGAAGGAATTAACACTAATGAATGAAGCACTAAAAGATATGGAAAAACTAGGGGCTACTATCGTAGATCCAATTAATTTGCCGGATGATCTTCCGGATTCGAGTGTGCTTTATCATGAGTTTAAAAATGGTGTGAATGCTTATTTAGGTAAACTCCCAGCAAACTCTGTCCAATCATTACGGGATGTAATCAATTTTAATCAGTCAAATGCTAATGACGCATTGGAATATGGACAAACCACACTAATTAAATCAGAGACGAAAAGCGGTACACTTGTAGAAGAAGAATATATCACAGATCGATTAACTGATTTAAAACTGTCTCAAGAAAAGATAAATGAAGTCATGGAAGAACAGAAACTAGATGCTATATTTTTTCCTAATTTTTATGGTTCTAGTATTGCAGCAAGAGCTGGGTATCCCTCCATTACAGTTCCAGCAGGGTATACGGTATCCGGAAAACCGGTCGGGGTTACGTTTACAGGCTTACCTTTTTCAGAGGCAAAACTAATCGAATTAGCTTATGCTTATGAGCAAGCAACGAATCACCGGAAAGCGCCCGTATTTGAATAAAAACAAGCGATTCCACTCTTTGAGGGATCGCTTGTTTTAGTTTTATCTAGCCTTCATTCCAAACAATTTCACCGTATTGTTCTTCGTGGTCAATTTTCACATCAAAATTGTGCTTGCTGTAAAAATGTTTCAATCGACTGACATGATCAAAGTCACGCTCCACAATGTCACCAGTAATATATTGCACGTTTTCATTATGAGCCATTTCTTTTAAATAATTCATTAAAATGGAGCCATATCCCTTATTCTGCATCCCTTTTATATCTGCAATATGAATGGTATTGTCATTTTTATAGTTGGCTTGAATTGCTGCGTTCCAATCTCCGCGAAATGCTGTATCGCAGTCATGAAGCATAATTTGACAGGACTCCGCGCTCTTATCAGCATAAATAATCACCCAGTTATTGTCTTGTGTCTGATCAATACTTATGATCTCCCACTTTTTCGCAATTTCTTTAATATTATTTTGCATACGGAAAAGTTGGATTTCTAATGTGTCCAATTCTTCTTTTATGTTATTTTTATTTTCTTTTAAAGAAGCCGTGTCTATCATCTAAATCACCTAATTATTATTGAATTGTGTCTAGTTCCACACACAATTTGCTATTTTACAATATATGCGGGATGGAATTCAACTGTTAGATTTTTTCAAATAGTACTTAATACTTAGACAAGAAATGCCGATACATAGGGAAAGCTTTATTTATTAACTTGGGGGAGTTACATAATGAATAAAAAAAAAAATAAGGTGAAAAGAACATCATTCCAGAAATTTGGATGGAAGAACATGAAAATTGCACAAAAATATCTGTCCGTTTACATATTTACAGCTGTTTTATTTTTAATTGCGGGGATATTTGTGTACGTTCAATTGGAAAAAGGACAACAAGATATTGAAGCTATCGAACGTAGAAGTGAACGGGTAAATGCCATGATGGAATTTTCATCCATTATGCAGCTAAAAGACATTCAAATTGCAGATTTTATTATTACGCAAGATCAGAAGTATGTAGAAGAATATGACGCATATCGTCAAGACTTTAGCGATTTAAAAGAAGAATTAAAACCAACAATGCAGACAGAAAAGCAATTAAAAATCTTTGAATCCATTGAACAAAACGATACAAAGATGAATGTAACCTTTTTAAAAGATATTCCATTCGCAGTAGCTAGGGAACCAGAAAGTGTTCCTGCTTTAAGAGAAGAAGTTAGTAGCTTACGTGTTCATAATGTTGAGCTTATGAATCAGTTGATTTCGATTGTAAAAGGGAAACAACAGCAGGCTGTTAGCAATGCCCAACAAAGTATGAATTACAGTATAGTTGTCCTTGGTGTGGCGAACGCTCTCGCAATTATTATTGGTATTGTCTTACTCTTACTTATCAGTCGCAAAATTTCTGCTAACCTTCGTAAGGTGGTTTCGATTACACATGAGGTTGCTAATGGAAACCTCGCAGTGAAATCCATGGATTACGAAGGGAAAGATGAAATCGGTCAATTATCTGGTGCAGTAAATCAAATGAAAAGTAACATCCGTAGTATCGTATCTAAAGTTACAGCCGCTTCTGAATCCGTTTCATCTAGAAGTGATCACCTAACACAATCAGCTAATGAAGTGAAAGAAGGAAACGAACAAATAGCGTCAACAATGGAAGAACTTTCTACGGGATCAGAAACTCAAGCAAACAGTGCTTCAGACTTATCAGAAAATATGAATGATTTCGTTCAAATCGTTCGCCAATCTGAACAAGATGGACAAGATATCGCTGGTAAGTCGGATGGAGTCATGCACTTAACTGCAGAAGGTACAGCATTAATGAAAAAATCAATGGATCAAATGAAACGAATCGATGTTATCGTGTCAGAGGCTGTTGATAAAGTTCAAGGCTTAGACAAGCAATCTGCTGAGATTTCCAAATTGGTAAAAGTTATTAGGGACATTGCTGATCAAACAAATCTACTATCACTGAACGCTGCAATTGAAGCAGCAAGAGCAGGTGAACACGGAAAAGGGTTTGCAGTTGTTGCCGATGAAGTCAGGAAGCTTGCTGAACAGGTAACTTCTTCTGTAACTGAAATAACTGGGATAGTTTCCAATATCCAAAAAGAGACGGGTCATGTAGTTGTATCACTAAATAGTGGATATAGTGAAGTAAAAGAAGGAACAAGTCAAATCGAAGCTACAGGAAAAAGCTTTGAATCAATACATACATCTGTTTCTGAGATGACGACCAAAATCATTGCTATTTCTAACAATCTACAAGGCATCGCAACAAATAGTAACGAGATGAATAACTTAATTGAAGAAATTGCTTCCGTATCAGAAGAGTCAGCAGCAGGTGTCGAACAAGCAGCGGCATCTGCTCAACAAACATCAAGCTCGATGGAGGAAGTTTCACATAGTGCAGTTGAATTGGCTTCACTTGCTGAACAGTTAAATAAAGAGTTAAGGACTTTTAGATTATAAAACCTGACTCACCTACACTTCAATAAGTAGGTGGGTCAGATTTTTTGTATGTTGCACCATAGATTCGTTAATTTCTGGTAGGAGTGTTGAAATCGAGGTCTTTTCCTAATAGATGGCCTTCAACGCTTCACATGATACAAAAAGCATTCCTGGGTATGATCATTGACCATTCCGGTTGATTGCATATAAGCATAGCAAATGGTTGGCCCTACAAATTTAAAACCCCACTTTTTCAAATCTTTACTCATCTCCACAGATTCCTCTGTCGAAGCAGGAACATCAGCATGTTTTTTCCAATTATTTAAATTCGGTTCCCCATCAACAAACTTCCAAATATACGCATCAAAGCTACCAAATTCTTCTTGAACTTTCAAAAATGCCTGTGCGTTTGTCACGACCGAACGAACCTTTAGTTTATTGCGAATGATACCCTCATCCTGTAAGATCTCTTGGATTCTTTCCTCGCCATAACCCTGAATTACCTCCGGATCAAAATTATCGAATGCTTTACGGTAATTATTCCGTCGTTTTAAAATTGTTATCCAACTTAACCCAGCTTGTGCTCCCTCTAAGCAGAGCATTTCAAACAATTCTTGATCATCATGTTTAGGTCGTCCCCATTCATTATCATGATAATCGATATATACCTGATCAGAAGTTGTCCAATCACACCGTTGCTTCACTTTGCTTTCCCCTTTCCATAACTATTCTTCTTTTGTTTCTACTTGATTTTCTTCATATGAGATCCAATCACTATAGCTTCCAGGGTATAGCTTTACATTTTCATATCCAGCCATTTTCAGTGCAATGACGTTCGGGCATGCAGATACACCAGATCCGCATGACACAATAATTTCATCTTCTTTATCCAAGTTTGTGAAATTTGATTGCAAATCTTTATCATTTTTCCAAAGGCCATCTTCTTGTAAAACATCCTTCCAGAAAAAGCTCTTTGCGCCAGGAATATGTCCAGCCTTTGCATACATCGGTTCATTTTTGCCCAAATATCTATCTTTTGAACGCGAATCTATTACTAGTGCCGACTTATTCTTTAACTTATCTTTTACTTCGTTTATATCTACTATTTTTTCTTCTTGCAAAGTAGGCTGGAAACTTTTCATGATTCGAATCGGAATATCCGTTGTAACAACATTTCCCTTTTCCACCCAATGTTTGATGCCACCATCTAATAGATAGACTTTTTCGTGTCCCATATAATCAAGCAACCACCACAATCGTGCAGCAAACATATCATTGCTTTCATCATAAATAACGACAGTAGTTTGTTGGTCAATCCCCATTTCACCAAGCTTTTTAGCGAATATTCCCATGTCTGGAAGTGGGTGATTTCCCCCGTGATTTGATTTCTGACTAGATAAATCCTTATTTAAATCTAAATACATGGCGCTTTGAATATGCCCTTGTTCATAAGCCTTTCTACCTTGATTGGGGTCAGCCAATGAAAAACGAACATCAACAACGACTACCTTGTCAGCTTTACTTTCCAATTTCTTTTTCAACCAATCAATTGAAACTAAATAAGACATTCAAAATCTCCTCCTACCAAAAGTATTTCACAGTACACCTATTCAAGCAATTTTCCAATTTAGTTTTCATCTTCTATAGAATTCGTTATTTTTCTCTAATACCCTTCTATAGAGTATGATAAAATAATCATAATCTAATTAGGAGATGAGCCCTTATGAAACAAGATTTAATTAACCGCCTCACTACATATGTAAAAATAGATACCCAGTCCAATGAAAAGAGCGAAACCACACCTTCCACACCTGGTCAGCTAACGCTTGCTAGATTATTGGTGGGTGAATTAAAGGAAATAGGCATGAGTGATGTGACAATCGACGAAAATGGATACGTGATGGCGACACTTGCTGCAAATACAAATAAAGAAGTGCCAACCATTGGCTTTTTGGCACACGTTGATACAGCGACTGATTTCACTGGAAAAAATGTTAAGCCACAGCTTGTAGAAAATTTTGATGGAAATGATTTAGTACTGAATGAAGCTTTAAATGTGGTTTTAACCGGAAAAGAATTCCCTGAACTCCCTGGTTATAAAGGACATACCTTACTAACAACAGATGGAACTACATTATTAGGGGCTGATAACAAAGCTGGTATTGCAGAAATCATGACCGCAATGGCGTACTTAATTGACCACCAGGATATAAAACATGGAAAAATACGCGTAGCTTTTACACCTGATGAAGAAATTGGACTTGGACCACATAAATTCGACGTTGACGCATTCGACGCCAAGTTTGCTTATACAATGGACGGTGGTCCACTAGGTGAACTACAATTTGAAAGCTTTAACGCTGCCGCAGCAGAAATTACATTTAGCGGGAATAGTGTTCACCCCGGTACATCGAAAAACAAAATGGTTAACGCAGGAACCATGGCAGCTGAATTCATCCGGAAATTCCCAGAACTCGAAACCCCGGAACATACAGAAAAATATGAAGGCTTTTATCATTTAAGTTCTATTCTTGGTGATGTGGAAAAAACGCATGCCTCTTATATTATTCGAGACTTCGATAAAAAGAATTTCGATGCGCGTAAAGCATTCATGGAAAAAGCCGTTGAGGACATCAAAGAAAAATATGGGGAACATCATGTACAATTAAAGATGGAAGATCAATATTACAACATGGGTGAAAAAATCGAACCTGTTAAAGAAATTGTAGATATTGCACAACAAGCAATGGAAAATTTGAATATTAAACCACTTATAAAACCAGTTCGTGGTGGTACTGATGGATCTCAATTATCCTTTATGGGATTACCAACACCAAACATTTTTACTGGTGGTGAAAATTATCATGGTAAATTTGAATACATTTCTATTGATAACATGGAGAAAGCAACGAATGTGATCGTGGAAATTTGTAAGTTGTTTGAGGAAAACTAAAGTGAGAAAAGAGCCGGATTCGAGGAGAATCTGGCTTTCTTACTGTCTTATGAAAAAAGTTGCAAAAAAACCAAGCGACAATAAGCATCCTAATAATCCAAAGGTCCGCGCATAACTACCTGTTTGCATCACAGCAATAGTGATAATTGGTCCCAGCGTAGCACCAATAAATAAAATGAATGTGTAGTATGATGCTGCAATTGCCCGGGCGTGGCCACCTAACTCACCAATTAGTGTCATGATTGCTGGAAAAGTTAATGAAATACCTGCAACATATACGATGCTCATGGACACGATAATAAACAGATTAGAGCTAAAACCTACTATAAATAACCCAACGACAGCAATAGCTAAGCCTATTTTAAGTATCCGTAACAATCCGTATTTTTTCACAAAAATACCTGTAAACGGTGACAAAATCATTCCTATCAATCCTGCAGAACGAACAAATAAAATTTCTTTTTCCGAAAGATTAAATGTAGCACCACTTAAATAATCACCGAATACCGTATACATTCCAATGAAAGTTAACAGGAGCATAAGCGTTATGCTATAACTTAATAGGAAGTTTTTTTGTGTAAAAATAATTTTTGTTTGTCTTAAAAAATAACGTATAGTTACGTTAGTTGCATAATTTTCACTATTGGGTAGTATCAAGATTACAGCGATAATTGTACAAAAGTATAATCCCCCAAACAATAAAAAGATCACATTCCATTCAAAAAGCTGGTTGATAACCCCTGAAAAAACTTGACCGAAGATGCCTGCAGTTAAAAATCCAAAGCTGATAAACCCAATTGTGGTAACTAGCCTCTTTTTCGGATATACATCAAATACATATGCTAAAGCAGCAGGTGCAAACGTAGCAGAAACAAACCCTTGGGCTCCACGCAAAGTAACCAGCCAGTGAAATTGGTTTGTTAACCCAATCAATAGTGTAATAGCGGCAAGGAAGCAAAGGCCCACCACAATAATACGCTTCCGACCATAACGGTCAGATAACGGACCAAAAATTAAAAAACCACTTGCGTAAAATAATGAAAAAATACTAGTCGGCCACGTTGCCATGGTTTGCGTCACGTGGAACTCACTAACGAGTACACCAACTAATGGAGTAGTGATATAAACACTTGAAACAACAACTAACGCACACCAAAAAAGTAGCAACGTAACGTGTGAGTAATTTATTGGTTTGCTATCAGGTGATTCAGCACGCACGTTTTTATCCACGTTCATTTCCTCCCCTACTTTTTATAAGGGTATGAAAGGTACTGGGTTGGTGTGCGTATAGCAAGAAGGCACTATTGAATCTGGTAACGTTTCTTTTAAAATCTCCATACCTTTCTTTCCCTCAACGTTAAAAAAACGGATAAAAAACATTCAAAGGGTACAGTAACAAATCGAAAAACAGTTAGACCAAAAAAGAAGAGCCCATACATGCATAATATGTGCTCTCCTTTATGACTTTCTATATTAATAGGCAATCCCAACACGTGTATTTAAAAACTCTTTATTATCCACCAACGAATAAGCAAAGGCCCCGGTATCACCAACTGAAATTCGCTTCCCATCTTTAGGAAGTACATCTTTTTCAACACGGTAATTCCCTTCCGCTTCTCCATCAGGTAAATAAGTTGGACATACAATTGTCCAACTTATTTCAGATTTCTCAAGATAGTGAAATGCAGCTAAATGGTCCTCAGCCGCTGTCGTCTTTCTTCGTTTCGATTCACTTGATTGAAATCGGTACAAATCAGGCTCTGACCTACTATTTAAAATTCCAGCCGTTCCAATTGTAATAATTCGCGTTATCTTATTTGCACCCATTGCTTCAACTACAATAGGCATACCTCGAGATAATGTATTATTTTGATCTGTATTTAACGCACTGATAATAATATCTACACCATCCATTGCGTGAGTTAGGTCAGTTCCATTTAATACATTACCTTTGAAAACTGTTAAGTTATCATCAGTCAGGTTTAACTTTTCTGGTGTTCGAACAAAAGCAACCACGTCATGATGATCAGTCAATGCATGTTCGACAATTTTCCGACCAACCCTACCGGACGCTCCTAATATGAGTAGTTTCAAAGTATCTTCCTCTCGTTAAAAAAGACCTTATTTTATGCCCCATCCAAAATTCTTTTGATACCATTCAGCAGCTTTTTCGACTTCTGCTCGTGATAGCTGATGACCATTCATTTCCCAATGCAGACCTACCTTAGAGTTCGCCTGTTCGAGAAGCTCTTTTAGTTCTTCCGATTCTTCAGGCTTACAAAGTGGATCATTTTTTCCTGCAGCAATAAACACCGGGTGGTCAGTCAAATTTGGAAGTTCAAGTCCCCGTCTAGGTACCATTGGGTGATGAAGAACTGCACCTTTTAGCGAATTTTCGATATGGAACAACATACTAGCAGCAATGTTTGCGCCATTTGAATAACCGATTGCCACTACATTATTCCGATCAAAACCATGTTCTCGTGCTGCTTGATCAACAAATTCATTCAATTCATTGGTTCGAACAATTAGGTCTTCCTCATCGAAAACCCCTTCTTCCAAACGACGGAAAAAACGAGGCATACCATTTTCATTAACATTTCCTTGCACACCTAAAACAGATGCTGTTGGATCTATTATATCTGCCAATGGCAACAAATCCTCTTCTGTTCCCCCAGTTCCATGAAGCAACAACAATGTCGGTTTGCTTTTATCTGATCCTTCTTTAAACAGATATTTCATCTAACCACCCTTTCATTATTCACCTTGAGTTTAAGACAATTTTATAAGAATCTTATCCATCTAGCAATCAATCACTCTTGAAAAATTGTTTAAAAAATCTCGTGATGTGGTCTATCTACACATGATATACTATTAGTTGCCTTAATTAACTAAAGGGGAGCGTTACACGATGCAAAAAAAATTATTACCTATTACCTTTATACTAATATCAGTTAGCATTCTATTTACAGCATGCACAGAAACTACTACTACCAATCCATCTAATTCAAATGGTACCTCCACAGAAACGGAACAGCATATAGAGGAAAATGAAATAGTATTACCTGAACCCTCCTTGAAAAGTGGCGATCAGGGAGGAAAAGTTAAAGAACTTCAAGCAGCTTTAATAAAAATTGGATATCACCTTTCTACGTCTGGAAACTTTGATAAAGAAACAACAGAAGCATTGAAAGACTTCCAAGCTCAACAAATAAAACTTCCTGCTTCAGGTGAATATAATCAAGCGACAATGGAATGGTTGGAAAGAACATTAAACGGAGAGTTTGCAGTTAAACCCGGGAAAGGAAGTGTCCCTATTTCTAATCCAGAAGAAACAGTTATTGTAAAAGATCCTTCAGATAAAGTCGTACTTGTTAACAAAAGCCATGCCTTACCAAGCGACTATATTCCAGATGATTTAATCGCGCCAAACGTTCGTTTCCCGTTCACACAAGATTTACCGAAGCGATATATGCGTGAGGAAGCGGCCCACGCGTTAGAGGATTTGTTCAAGGCCTCTGACAAAGCAGGTGTTGATTTGTTTGCCCAATCTGGGTATCGTTCCTATAACACACAGGAATCCATTTTTGCATCGTATGTAGCAAAAGATGGTGAAGAAGCAGCAAACAAATATAGCGCTAAACCAGGCGAAAGCGAGCATCAAACTGGTTTAACAATGGATGTAACAAGTCCTGAAATTAACTTTAATCTAAACACAAATTTTGCCAAAACCGAGGAAGGAAAATGGGTAAAAGCCCACGCACATGAATACGGATTTATCATTCGCTATCCGAAAGGAAAGGAAGCTATCACAAAATACCAATATGAGCCATGGCACCTGCGTTATGTTGGAAAAGAGATAGCAACTGTTATTTACGAAAAAGATATTACGCTAGAAAAGTATCTTGGTGCACTTTAATAAAAAGAATGTAAAGATCCGTAGCTTCGGGTCTTTTTTGCACTAATAAGAGTATAAATTTTTAGTGGATATCAGTGTAAGTACAAATAAGGCTTTTCTATCCTCAACAAAAATAAGCTTCATTTATTATTAAATGAAGCTTACTCCTTACATATATAATAGGAATCCCCATTATATAATTTTATTTAATTGTTCACTTTTCTTCATTTTGTTAATCTTTCTGTCCAAACTGCGAATACGTTCGATTGCTTCATTATCATCGATAGTTCGATAGTGGTGTTTTCCTCCCGCTTCTTCATCCGATTCGTCCGCAAGTGAAACAACGTATTGCAGGGGTTTTAAATTCAAGTGGCCTTCAGGTAAATAAGAATCTGTGTGAAGTAAAATTGCCACTGCTATTTCTTTCGCTGCATGGCGATCTTCACCAATTCGAATCAAAAGCTTGTGTGCTCGACTTGCTCCTTTGATTGCATGAATATCATTTTCACGATATAGCTCATAATCCCATTCACCATCGCGGTACCATGTATAATGACCAACATCATGAAGCAATGCAGCCTTTACTGCTAAGTCAGGGTCCACATCGTACCTTTCAGCGAATTCATAAGCATACTCTGCGGCTCTAATCGCATGTGCCATCCCCGACCTTTTCAAATGTTTTTGTGTAATTGGGTGGATAAATATTTCCTCAAGGGTTACTTTTTTCATGTAAGCCTCCTCCTTTCTTATGTAGTTCTGTATCCTATTCCGAAAAAATTATATTGTTAAATACAATAGCACGGTAGTACATGTTTTGCAATATATAATTTCCTCATTCTTGTTTTTTCAAACATGGTAGTACAGCAATGATCATTATTGATTGGTAATGAATGTTTATGATTGATTTATGTAACCGTTTCCTTTATACTAATCTCAGGCAAGGAATGAGGGTGATCAACTATGCTTACAAATGAGCGACATTCTATTATCTTAAAGATCTTGGATGAAAAACAAACGATATCAACACAAGATATTCACGAAGCAACTGCTGCATCAGAATCAACGATACGCCGTGATCTTACGGATCTTGAAAAACAGCATAAATTACAACGCATTCATGGTGGTGCAACACTAACCGAAAAAAAAATGCAAGAATATAGTATTGCAGAGAAATCGACCAGAAACCTCCAAGAAAAACAATTAATTGCAAAACTAGCTGCAGAGTCCATCCAAAATGAAGATTGTATTTTCCTTGATGCAGGTACGACAACATTGCAACTAATTCCTTATTTAAAAAATAAACAAGTTGTGGTTGTCACCAATGGCCTAACACATGTAGATTTACTAATGGAACAAGGCATTACAACCTATTTAACTGGTGGCTATGTTAAACAAAAAACAAGCGCATTGATTGGACAACAAGCTATTCATTCTTTAGAAAATTATCGCTTTGACAGATGCTTTCTTGGTGTAAATGGGTTCCATATAGATTTTGGGTATACTACACCTGACCCAGAAGAGGCGAGTCTTAAACAAACAGCTAGTTCCCTTGCAAAGGAAACGTTTGTTTTAGCTGATCAGACCAAATTAAACCGGGTAAGCTTTGCAAAAATCAATGATCTATCTAAAGCTACATTACTTACGGGGAGTTTACCTAAAAGGGACTTTGAAGCCTTTTCAAACAAAACAACTATTGAGGTGGTAAAACCATGATATATACCTGTACCATCACACCATCGATTGATTATACAGTCTATTTACCGTCGTTTCATCCTGGAAAATTAAATCGTACAGAGGAAGTTTATTATTTTCCAGGTGGTAAAGGAATCAATGTCTCACGCGTGTTAAATCGCCTAAACGTCAAAAGTATAGCATTTGGCTTTGCAGGTGGATTTACTGGCCAATTTATTCGGGAGTTTTTACAGGCTGAAGGTGTCCAAACGAATTTTATTGAAACGAAAGAACCAACACGCATCAATGTGAAAATTAAAGCTGATGACGAATCTGAGCTAAATGGGCCAGGTCCAAATACGACACACGAACAACGCAAAGAATTGCTAGCAAAAATAGAGAAGTTTGAATCTAATGATTGGTTTGTTTTAGCAGGAAGCTTACCAGATACAATTCCAGACGCATTTTATCAAGCTTTAGCAAGAATTTGCCATAAAAAAGGTGTTCAATTTGTGCTCGATACATCGGGAAGTGCTTTAAAACAATTGATAGATACAAAACCGTTTTTAGTCAAACCTAACCAACAGGAACTAGGCGACTTATTTGATACAACAATTGTAACGAAAAAAGAAGCTATTTTTTATGCTAAAAAACTGGTCAGACAAGGTATTAAGCATGTCATTGTATCCATGGGTGGTAATGGAGCTATCTTAGTAACAAGTGAACAAGTTTTAATTGCCGAAGCACCAGAAGGTCAGGTTATAAATACAGTTGGTGCTGGGGATTCCCTTGTCTCAGGATTCATTGCAGCCTATGTTAAGGAAAAAGATGTTACAGAGGCATTTCGTTATGGCGTTGCTAGCGGTAGCGCCACCGCATTTCGCACCGATCTGTGTGAACAAAAGGATGTTGAAACATTACTTTCAAAAATTACACTATACCCTTACGAAGAAGAGGATGTGATCTAAATGAAAATCACCGAATTATTAGGTCAGGATACGATTATTCTTGATTTACAGGCACAATCCAAAAAAGAAGCCTTGAATGAACTAGCAAATCAATTGGATCAGGCAGGAAAACTTAATGATAAGCAATCATTTATAACTGATATTTTTAACCGCGAGGAACAAAGCACAACTGGAATCGGCGAAAGCATTGCTATTCCACATGCGAAATCCTCAGCAGTAAAAGTTCCAGCAATCGCATTTGGTCGTTCAGAATCTGGGATTGATTTTGATTCATTAGACGGGCAGCCTGCACATTTATTCTTTATGATCGCTGCTAGTGATGGAGCCAATAATGCTCATTTGGAAGCATTATCTCGTTTATCTACCTTTTTAATGGATCAGAAATTCCGAGAAAAAATATATCAAGCGGTTTCGATAGAGGAAATTTTAGAGACAGTAAATGCAAAAGAGATTGAGGTTGATACACCTGAAGAAACAGTAGAATCTAAATCATCGAAAATCCTTGCTGTTACAGCATGTCCAACAGGAATTGCCCATACGTATATGGCTGCTGAAAAGCTAAATGAAACTGCAAAAGAAATGGGTATAGCGATTAAGGTAGAAACAAATGGATCTAGCGGTGTGAAAAACCGTTTAACCGCTGAAGAAATTGCCGGGGCAGATGCCATTATTGTCGCCGCCGACACCAATGTTGAAATGGCACGATTCGCCGGAAAACCAGTAATTCAAACAGGTGTTGGAAAAGCCATACACGAGACAAAAGAATTGTTGAATAAAGCCGTTAATCAGGATGCACCACTTTACAAATCTAGCGAATCGGAGTCAGATTCTGGAGAAAAGGAATCGCGGAATGGATTTTATAAACACCTAATGAGTGGCGTTTCAAACATGCTCCCATTCGTTGTCGGTGGTGGAATTTTAATTGCACTATCGTTCTTCTGGGGAATTGAATCAAGTAATCCCGAAAGTGATCAATACAACGCATTTGCTGCCATGCTGAATACAATTGGTGGTGGAAAGGCATTCTTCCTAATGGTTCCAGTTTTAGCAGGATTTATCGCATCTAGTATTGCCGATCGACCTGGATTTGCTCCGGGAATGGTTGGGGGACTGATAGCTGTCACGGTTACAGGAGCTGAAGGAGCTGGCGGTGGTTCAGGTTTCCTTGGTGGTTTAATTGCTGGTTTCTTAGCTGGTTATGTAACCTTACTTGTTAAAAAAGCATTTGCAGGGTTACCGGATTCACTTGAAGGTTTAAGACCAGTTTTATTTTACCCGTTATTCAGTATCGCAATTACTGGTTTGATCATGATGCTGATCAACCCACCATTAACTACAATCTATACAGGACTTTCAACATTTTTAGAAAGTATGGGTGGAACAAACCAAGTATTATTAGGACTGATTTTAGGTGCAATGATGGCATTTGATCTAGGCGGACCTGTTAATAAGGCGGCATATACATTCGGTATTGCTACGCTTGATGCAGGGAACTATACGATTATTGCGACTGTAATGGCCGCAGGTATGGTACCACCGTTAGGTATGGCACTTGCAACATCGCTGTTTAAAAATCGTTTTAATAAGCAAGAACGTGAAGCTGGAAAAACAGCTTACGCGCTCGGTGCATGTTTTATTACGGAGGGCGTTATTCCTTTAGCAGCGGCTGACCCAGCTCGCGTTATTCCATCAGTAATGGCAGGAGCTGCGGTAACAGGCGGTCTAACAATGTTCTTCGATATTGCATTACGAGCACCACATGGAGGAATATTTGTTATCGGACTTGTGGACGGTGGCATTGCGAAAATACTATTGTACATTCTGGCAATTATTGTTGGCACTGTAGTTACTGCGCTACTTGCAGGTATTTTGAAGAAAGATCTTACTAAACAGAATGCTTAATAAATAACGCAAGCTATATTGCTCGAAACGCACGATAACATATTAAATTCGCGCGCCAACCTACAGAATCGCGCAGTTGCACGATTTGAGAGAGTCATCGCACGATTTTGTGTATCTGCTGGAGCAAATTCTTATAGATAGTGCACGATAATTGAGTTTATTGCACAACCTTAATAAAATGAGCTCCCTATTTTTCGGGAAGCTCATTTTTTCTATTAAAACGGTTTGGTTATCATTAATGCGATTATAACTATAAAAATAACATTCTCAATTCGTTCGAAGAAAAATAGCTTTTTTGCCAACTTATCGTATGCTTTTGGAATCTCTTCTCCTGTATGTCCTTCCAATAAAGCTTTAATCGGTCTAGATCTTGGTAACAACACGATTGGTCCAAGAGCTAAAGCAATTAAAAACAGAATTAAACTAGTAACATACCACCCCGCTTGAAATAACATTGGATTCAAGGCCCCCATCAACAGCCCTGTAATAAGTAAAAGTGTTCCGCCTACCATCACAAAAATATGTAGTCGATTACGAATTGAATAAGCATGTCGTAGCTCGCTTATAGTTGCAGCGTTAGATACAACATATATCATCACAAAACCAGGGCCCAACCCTATTACTGCAGAAAAAATATGAATAAATACAAGGAACGAATAAAGCGTCATGGATTACCCTCCATACAACCAAATAGTCTACTCCCATCATACACTATTTGGTTATGGGAAGGGCAGTTATATTCCATGTATTCTTGATCATTTCCCAACAGTTATCTGAGCTTGGATAACCTCATCTTTATTTCACGAATCTCTTCAAGTATCCTACTTTGCTCGTCTTCACTTTTTACATCTTCTGTTACCATTAATTGCGTTAATTTTAGTTCCAATTCCTGAATATCCGTTTCATTCTCTGATTTTTCCTTTGAAAAGTCTTCTATAAAATCCTGATATGATCCTTGATAATCAACCCACTGATTATCTCTCCCTAGCTGAATTAGTCGATTAGCAATTTTCCCCACAAAGAAACGATCATGCGAAACAACGATTAGCGCCCCAGGATATCCCTGTAAGACCTCTTCTATCACTTCTTTTGTTGCTACATCCAGAAAATTAGTCGGTTCGTCAAGCACCAGTAAGTTCGCATTACTATAATATAGGTTCAAAAAAGCAACACGACATTTTTCTCCCATGCTCAGGTTTTTAATTTTTTTAAAAACATCATCACGAGAAAATAAAAAGCATCCCAATATAGTTCGTGCTTCAGTCTGTGTCATGTCAGGTAGTTCTAGCATGCTATCAAGCAAGGTCTTATTCTCATCCAGATTATCAAGTTCCTGGGCGAAGTAACCAATCTTTGTTTGCGGATTTAATCGGATTTCTCCTTTACCTGGGACTAAATTACCTGTTATTAACTTGAGTAAAGTTGACTTACCTGTACCATTCGCTCCAATAACAGCAAGCTTATCACCACGACAAACAGACATTGTTCGATTGATAAATAACGGTTTTTCATCCTTAAAGCCAAAAAAGATCTTTTCAAGGTGAACCAGACGCTTCGCTGAAAATGCGCCACCTTCAAGCTTCACGCTTAGCTCCTTAGTATCTCTAGGCTTATTAACTTGCTGACTTTCCAACCGCTCCAATTCTTTTTCCTTCGCTTTAAAGCGTGACACATTTTTCTTTGCTTTCGAGCGAGCAAAGTCATCTTGTCCTGCAGCATTATGGGCTTGTTGGAACCACTTCTGGTAATTACGAATCGTTTGTTCTAAAGCAGCTCGTTTTTGTTTCTGTTTTTGATAAATGGCCTCTTGCGTTCGTTGTTCTAGCTCCTTTTGTTTTCGGTAATCACTATAACCCCCAACAAAACGTTCCGATGAACCACTCGTTAATTCATACAAGGAATGAGCTGTCTTATCCAGGAAGTATCTGTCATGGGATACATATAAAACAGCACCAGTGTAGGACTGCATCCATGTTTCTAGCCATTCAATCGTTGCCTGGTCCAAGTGGTTCGTTGGCTCATCCATAACGATACACTCTGGCTTTTGCATAAGAATACGTGCTAGCTGAGCACGCGTTTTTTCACCACCACTTAACTGACCAAAATTCGTTTGCCACGTCCGTTCAGCCATGTTTACCTCTTGTAAACATTTCTCTGTATCCTGCTCTAAACTATAGCCATCCACCGCTAAAAAACTTTCATAAACAGCATTATATCGGTCTAATCGGTCTATATTCTTATCATTTATTTGTTGCTGCAGGATTTCTAACCCCTCTTTTAATTGAACCCGTTCCTCAGCACCTGATTGAACAAAATCGAAGGTCGTTAAGCCCGAATCGATTACTGGATCCTGTTCCAACATCCCCCATTTATCCAATGGGATGAAACGCTGTACAGTACCTGTATCAAACGAAACCCTTCCTAATAATCCATTTAAAAGCGTTGTTTTCCCTACTCCATTTCGTCCAAATAACGCTAAATGTTCTCCTTTCTTTAATTCAATATCTATATTTTCAAACAGGGTTTCCCCATTCCAATCTTTTTGTAATCCATTTGCTTTAAATAGAAACATATACATACCCCCGTATTAAAAAAGTCCACTAAAAAATCATAGGTAGCTGCCTATGAATGGGTAAGATATGGATAGACGTACGTTCAAAAAAATTAATTCACGTAAAAGAGCTATCCTAAAAAGCACACACGTATCCCATTCGTTTCATGTAGACAGAAACACTCGTTTGATTTTCTTCAAACATAGATGGATAAACGTGTTTTTACTTCATTGTAGGGTTTGCCCTCCACTTCTTTATTTCTTTTATCATACGCAGGACCATTTAATAAGTCAAATGATTTTTCAGATTATTACTCACCTTATGTGATCAAATTATTGGAAATTAAAAATTCTTTGCAATATTACTAAAGTAAAGTTATAATATTTTATAGGTTTTAGAGTGATTTTTCAGAAAAATAATTTACGGGGGGTCTATTAAGTGCAGCTAAAAAATTGGGCATCATTGTTAGTACTTGGTCTATTACTTAGTGTAATGGTAGCTTGTAGTGGGGAAACAGAAGGAACTGAAGGAACAGAGAAAGAATCAACTACAGAAGGGGAAAAAGTACTAAATTTTACGAATCCGGAAACAATTCCATCGATGGATCCTTCTCTCGCAACAGATGAATCTTCATTTATATATCTAGCCGCTACAACAGAAGGTCTATACCGGTTGGATGAGAGTGCACAACCTGTTGACGGAATTGCAACAGATCATACCGTAAGTGAGGATGGACTTACGTGGACATTTACTTTACAGGAAGATGCTGTTTGGGAAAATGGTGACTCTGTAACTGCTCATGACTTTGTTTATGCATGGCAACGTGCAGTTGATCCAGATACAGGTTCTGAGTACGGTCCATATATGATGAATAACGTTATTAAAAATGCTACTGCTGTAAGTGCAGGAGAAGTTCCAGTTGAAGAACTTGGTGTTACTGCAGAAGATGATTATACGTTAGTTGTGGAGCTTGAGAATCCAACGCCATATTTTGAATCATTAACCACTTTTGGTACATTCTTTCCATTAAATCAAGCATTTGTTGAGGAACAAGGAGATAGCTTTGCTACAAGTTCTGATACGTTACTCTCAAATGGACCATATACGATAGAAAATTGGGAAAGTACTAGTAGCTCATGGGATCTTGTTAAAAATGAAGACTATTGGGATGCAGATACGGTGCAAATGGACAAATTGACCTTTGAAGTTGTAAAAGATGCACAAACCGCAGTCAATTTATATGCATCAGATACTGTTGACCGCGTAGATTTAACTTCGGATCTTGTTGATAAATATAAGTCTCACGATGACTATGTCGTGACACCTGATACATTTGTTTATTTCATAAAATTCAACCAAACAGCTAACGAAGCTCTCGCAAACACAAATATACGTGCCGCAATTAGTAGAGCTTTTGACAAGCAAGCACTAGTTGATGAAATTCTTAACAATGGATCACTTGTTGCAAACGGACTTGTTCCAGCTGATTTCACGCCAATGCCTGAGTCTGGAGAAGATTTCCGGGAAGTGAGTGGAGATCTTGTAACTTACGATATGGATGCAGCTCAAGAATACTGGCAAAAAGGTTTAGAGGAACTTGGAACAGATACAGTGGAACTTGAATTATTAACAGATGATGATGCAACAACTAAAACAATGGTTGAATATATCGCAAACCAACTTACAACAAACCTACCAGGGTTAACAGTTTCATTAAAACAAGTACCGAAAGAACAACGTCTTGATTTAGATACAAACATGGATTATGAATTACAAGTTTCTAGATGGGGACCAGACTTTCTTGATCCATTTACATTTATGAATCTTTGGACAACAGATAGTGGAAACAACGCGATGGGCTATTCAAACCCTGAATATGATGAATTAGTTAATGCAACTGCAACCACACTAGCTCAAGATAATGTGGCGCGCTATCAAAACTTCTTAGAGGCTGAGAAAATTCTTTTTGAAGATGCAGCAATAGCACCTATTTATCAGAGTTCAAGAGCACAATTGGTTTCTCCAAGAATAAAAGGTGTCCATGTGAACCCATTTGGAGCAACTTATGAATATAAATGGGCGAATGTTGCCTCGGAATAACTACAAATGAGCATATAACTGAAATGCATATATTGGATGAAGGCTCTTGATTTTTTCAAGGGCCTTCTTTATATATATTTGTTTGGCTCACATGACTTCTGTTTTGACCCTATAATGAAGGGCTATTTTCTAATAAAAAACAGCTACCCATTGGATAACTGTTTCCCTCTTTATTTATTCATACGAAATCTTTAAATCTCCAGGCTTGATCCAGCCCTTTTTCCGAAAATACGATGCTACTACTAAACTGATAATTGCCGGCGCAATAATATGCAAAATTAACACTGCCCAGAATGCATCTAACGTAAAGCCCATGGTTTCAAAGGTCATAATCTGGCCCACTAATCCACTTGTTCCCATACCTGCTCCAAGTGCATTGTTTTCCATTTCAAGCCATACTGTAGCGAATGGTGCCAAAACAATCCCCGCAATTGTTGGGGGAATAATCAGAATAGGCTTTCTCAAAATATTTGCGACCTGAAGCATGGATGTTCCAATCCCTTGAGCAAAAAATCCACCAAGTCCATTGTCTCGATAACTAATAACTGCAAACCCAATCATTTGAGCTGCACATCCAATCGTGGCTGCACCTGCTGCAAGACCATCAAGAGAAAGCATAATGGCAATGGCAAGACTAGAAATAGGTGCTGTCAGTGCCCACCCCATCAATACAGCTACAAGTATTCCCATAATAAACGGTTGTTGAGCTGTCGACCAATTGATCACTTCACCGAACCAAATCATAAATGTATTGATTGGTGGACCGATGAAAGTTCCAGTCAAAAACCCTGCCAATATCGTAACAAATGGGGTTACGATGATATCGACGCGTGTTTCTTTGTATACTAGTTTACCAAACTCAGTAGCAAATAAAGCTGCTACATAGCTACCTACTGGGCCACCTAGTTCTGCTCCGAATGCCCCACCAAACAACGCAGAAAGTAAAACCAATGGTGGTGCTTTTAGTCCATAAGCAATAGCTACCCCGATGGCACCACCCATTATTTTCGTTTCCATTGCATACGCACCCATACTTATAAGTGCTGTTTCAATATCTTGTGGAAACCATGAGAATTGCCCTAACTGTTCACCCGTCGTTTTTATTATTAAGCCAATAATTAATGATGAAAAAAGTCCTAATGCCATATAGCTTAACGCGGTTATCACATATTCCTTCCACGATAACGTTATCCCTTTACGTTGTAAAAACGCTTTCATATTTACCCCCCTATTTGTGAATACTTTCACATGTTTGACCTACATTTAATAATTATTCTCCCTTTCTATTATTACTTGATTCTTTTTTCATGGCAAGTGTTTTCTTAGAAAAACTAGTCATTCACCTCCTCCTTAATAGCGAATGGTAAAATTCATCTAATGCGGAATCGCTTGAAAATTTTATATTTTTAGTTTAGTATATTTCCATTGCTTTATGGGTTCCGATTCGTTACAATTTAATTGATAATAATTATCAGTTACTTAGCATAATATGTATATAACTAGGATCTAGGGGGATACACAAATGGAAAAGATAAAACAACTTACTGATCTCACGAAGCTAATACGCGCACGCCGTTCTGTAAAAAAAGGATATAATAATAAAACCGTAGAAAAAGAGACCATATTAGAACTATTAAATACCGCTGTGTGGGCACCCACACATGGAATGAGACAACCATGGCGCTTTATATTTGTTGGAGCAGACCAAAAAGAATCATTTGCTAAAAAAGTGGCTGCTACTTACCCGCAGGAAAAACAAGAAAATCGGGAAGCATATCTTAATGAGCCTAGTGCCTTCATTGTTGTAATCATGGATGTACCAGACAGTCAAAAGCAATACGATGAGAATTTTGGTGCAACCGCTTCGATGATTCACAACTTCCAATTACTCGCATGGGAACAACGGCTTGGTGTTGTTTGGAAAACCAACCCCCATATTTATGATCCTGTGGTAAAAGCCATCCTAGACGTCCAAGATGATGAAAAAATTATTGGATTTATCCATATGGGTTATTTTGATGAGGCTCCTATTGCAAAACCTCGGAAATCAGTGGAAGATAAAATTACTAGTTTTGAAGGATAGATGTTACGACACTAGCCAACTATGGGCCGGTGTCTTTCTTATGAGCAAATAACTTATCAAGGATATCAACGCTCCCCTCTAGGTATCAACTAACTGAACAACCATTACAAACAAAAAAGCAAAGTAGCGAATTGCACTACTCCACTTTTATTCTCCTAATTACGCTTCGTCCCAAACAGCGCTTTTTAACATTCCATCAAGTTCATGTCGCTCCATTGCCAATTCAATCAGTCTATTAATTAACTCTGGGTAAGAAACTCCACTTATTTCCCATAATTTAGGGTACATGCTAATGCGTGTAAATCCAGGTAATGTGTTCACCTCATTAACATAAATTTCCCCATTTTCCTTTAAAAAGAAATCGACGCGCGCTAATCCTTCACATTCCAGCGTTTGGAATACATTAACCGCCGCTGCTTGGATTTTCTCTACCATCTCGTCTGACAAGTCTGCAGGTATAGCTAGTTTCGCACCACTTTCATCGATATATTTCGATTCATAAGAATAAAATTCGGTTTGAGGCAAAATTTCACCAGGTACAGATGCTTTTGGATCTTCGTTTCCAAGCACTGCACACTCAATCTCGCGCCCAATTATATTTTCCTCAACTATAACTTTGTGATCATATTGAAATGCAACATGGATTGCTTCGTCAAACTCTTCTTTTGTCGAGACTTTACTTACACCGACTGACGAACCTTGATTTGCTGGTTTAATAAACATTGGAATACTTAATTGAGCTTTTACTTCATCAAAATCAATGTTATTTCTCTTGGCTCGCGTAAATGCCACACCTTTTGCAACATTGATTTCCGCTTCTTTTAATAAGCGCTTCGCAATATCTTTATCCATACATACTGCGGAACCTAGTACACTCGTACCGACAAATGGTAGATTTGCTATCCGAAGCATGCCTTGCATACTACCATCTTCTCCTAATGTGCCATGAACAATCGGAAAAATAACATCTAGCTGATCAATATTCATTTCCTTTGAAGCATGAATAAGCTGATGATTTGTTTCACCTGGAACAATCGCCACGTTTTCATTTGATTTATTTAATTGAATTAACTTTGGATTTTCTTCGTTTAATAAGTATGATGTTTGGTCATTGATATGCCACTTACCTTGTTTATCAATTCCTACTAAAACTACCTCATACTTGGTTTTATCAATTGCATCCACGATATTTTTCGCTGATTGTAAGGACACTTCATGCTCTGCTGATTTCCCACCAAAAATAATACCTACTTTAATTTTTTTCATCATAAAACGCCCTTTCATAAATAACCTTACTACTAAAATACCACAAAACAAGCCGCTAATAACAGTAAAATTTTATCATTTTAAAAATAACCCTTGACATTTAAATAATTCTCCTCTAACATTAATTTTAATAATTAAATCGTGCAAAGTGATGACGGAGAATAGTAATCAAAATGTTTCCTCCAAAGAGAGCTGGTGTTGGTGTGAACCAGTGTGGAACGTTTGATGAATGGTCTTTTGAACTTCCAAACCGAACCATACTTGGTATGCAGTAGGCTTTGGCGAATGTCTTATCGATAAAAAAGACAGCTATTAAGTTTTAATTTGATAGTAAAGTGAGCTGTTTAGGCAGCTAATAAAGGTGGTACCACGGGTTCCTCGTCCTTTTCTGGATGGGGGACCTTTTTGTATACCCAAAATTAAAAACTAAATAATCTAAATCAATGAGTAAGAAGAGTAGGCATACGCTGAAGCGTTACAGAGAGCCGGTTGTGGTGTGATTCCGGTACGTGAATGTATGTTGAATGGCCTTACGAGATGTTTCTTGAAGAAAAGTAAAAGTAGGGAAACACGGTGCTCCGCCGTTACACGGATAGGGTTTAAGATATGCAACCTGCATACCTTGTACCTGAACCAGAGATGAAGAGAAGTTAACAAACTTCCTTTAACTGAGGTGGCACCGCGATCACAATCGTCCTCTATAAACACAATTCACCTGTGTTTATAGAGGACTTTTTTATTTTTAGGAGGAGATCATAATGCAAACCAAAACACTGCCATATAAATTTATCAAACAAAACGCTGATACGCTAACACCTATCAGAATCTATACAAACCTTACAGGAAAGAAGAAATTTCTGTTAGAAAGCTCCTTTCCACATGAGAAAAAAGGGAAATTTTCATTTATTGGTGCAAATCCCTACCAAGAAATTATAGGTGAAAGTAATGGTACAACTATTTTGGATCATGAGAAAGGAACCAAGGAAACCCTGGAATCACCCCCCTTGTCGGTTTTAAAGGAGATGCTTCCTAAATTAGAAATAGACCTTCCACTTCCATTTGTCGGAGGTGCAATTGGGTATATCGGATATGATTCCATCCGGTCTTATGAGTACATTGGTGATGATTTACAGGATAGTATCAACATGCCTGATATTCACCTTATGTTATACAAAAGTGTCATTGCTTTCGATCATCGTAATGAATCTGCTTATTTAATTGCTATGAATCCCGACCAAGAAGCTGAAAGTGTACTGGACGAACGGTTAGCCGATTTACAAAAATCATTAATCTCCACTCCAAATGAGGATACATCCGATGATGAAAATATGATTTTTAAACCTGAAATGGATAAACAGCAATTTATGAAGAACGTAACTATTGCTAAAAAACACATCCAGCAGGGAGATGCATTTCAGATTGTATTGTCACAGCGGATGAAGGCTACCATCAATGGGAACCCCTTTTCTTTTTACCGGAAACTTAGAAAAGCTAACCCATCACCATATATGTTTTATATCAACTTTGAAACATATCAGGTTCTTGGTGCTTCCCCAGAAAGTTTAGTACAAACAACTGGGCGGAATATTGTCACAAACCCGATTGCTGGAACACGTCCACGGGGAAAGACAGATGCGCAAGACGAAGCATTGACAAAAGACCTTCTTGGGGACGTGAAAGAAATAGCTGAACACCGTATGCTAGTGGATTTAAGCAGAAATGACATTGGCCGCGTATCCGAAATTGACAGTATCACGATTCCGACTTATATGAATGTGGAAAAGTACCAGCATGTGATGCACATCGTATCTGAGGTGCATGGTAAGTTACATGCTACCTATTCAAGCATTGATGCATTAATTGCCTGTTTACCTGCAGGAACGGTTTCAGGAGCACCAAAAATACGAGCCATGCAAATTATTAATGACTTAGAAGAAAACAAACGAGGTGTCTATGGCGGCGGAATTGGCTATATAAACTTTAACCATGATGTGAATATGGCATTGGCCATCCGCTCGCTTGTTATTAAAGAAAACAAAGCATACCTGCAAGCCGGTGCCGGTATTGTCTATGATTCGATACCAGAAAACGAATATAAAGAAACACTGCACAAAGCAAGGTCACTAATGGAGGTGAACAAGCATGATTCTTCTAATCGATAATTATGACTCATTTACCTATAACGTTTATCATTATTTTTCAAGTGAAAATGTAGAAGTAAAGGTATATCGAAACGATCAACTAACTAGTAAAAACGTTACGGAATTAAACCCTGAAGCAATTATCATATCCCCAGGCCCCGGGACACCAGAATCAGCAGGAAATTGTATTGAGATTGTAAAGGATTTTTATCAAAAGATACCTATTCTTGGGATATGTTTGGGACACCAAATAATTGCTTCTGCATTAGGGAGTAAGATAAAGCAAGCAACCGTTATCAAACATGGTAAAACGTCCTTAATTAAGCATAATGGTTTAGGAGTATTTAGTTATTTAGCACAACCCTTAGAAGTGATGCGTTATCATTCGCTAGTCATTGATCAAAAAACATTATCAGATGAATTAGAAGTTGTTGCAACATCCATGGACGACAATGAAATTATGGGAATCAAGCATTTCCACTATCCTGTATACGGATTACAATTTCATCCTGAATCGATTGGGACCTTATCAGGTAAAAACGTAGTGCAGAACTTTTTGACGGAAATAGAGAAAGTGGAAACATCTATCTTTTAAAAATGGATATTTTGGGTAAATCGCGCGATAACATAGTGAATTCGCGCTACAAACAGCAGAATCGTGCAAAATAGTTCTGTAATCGCGCAATAGTGACATTACCGCGCGATTACAAGTGGGGAGTGCACGAATTAAATTAGTTATTGCGCGATAATCCGGTTTTGTGCGCGGAATATTGCTTTTGAGAAGGAAGATTCTCAAACTGAACTAGACAATAAGAGAGGAGCTTTACTATGAAACAACATCTTGAAAAATTAATGAATCAAAAAGATTTGACTATAGATGAAATGAAACAGGCAACGGAACATTGCTTCACACCAAATATTACCGATACAGAAATTGCATCCCTATTGACGGCATTACGAACAAAAGGAGAAACGGCGGATGAGGTGGCTGGAATTGTTGATGTTATCCGTTCCGAATCACAATCCGTCCCTACCTCTCTAACGCATGTGATGGATAATTGCGGGACCGGTGGCGATCAATCACAAAGCTTTAACATTAGCACGACAGCGGCTTTTATCATTGCTGGTGCAGGTGTTACGATTGCAAAGCATGGCAACCGGAGCATCTCAAGTAAAACCGGGAGTGCAGATGTATTGGAACATTTAGGAATCTCCCTATCCTTTCAACCGGAGCAAACGGAAGAAATTTTACAAAAAAACGGAATAGCTTTTCTATATGCACCACACGTCCATCCTAATCTGAAGCGTTTTATGAAGGTTCGGAAAGAATTAGGTCTTCCAACTATATTTAATCTGATTGGGCCTCTAACAAATCCAGTTGAACTAGACTCACAGCTACTTGGAATTTATCGGCGTGACATGCTAGAGATGATGGCTAAATCCTTGAAAAAACTTGGACGAAGACGTGCATTAGTGGTAAACGGCGCAGGATATATGGATGAAGCCTCACTCGCTGGCGATAACCATTTGGTATTGCTCGATAATGGGCAAACATCATCTTTCACCATTCACCCGGAAGAACTTGATTTGCCCGTTTGTGCAAATGAGCATATACGTGGTGGAGATGCGAAAGATAATGCAGTAATTCTACAGAATGTTTTACAGGGAAAGCCTGGAGCTTACCTTGATACAGCCGTATTGAATGCGGGACTCGCCCTTTTTGCAAACGGTAAAGCAACTACAATTAAAATAGGTATTAAGATGGCAAACGAAAGCATTAAATCCGGCGCAGCTTTAGAAAAACTTCAACACTTGATGCAATACAGCAAACAAATTCCAAGAGAGGTGATGTAAGTGTCCATATTAGATAAGATTATTGCTCAAAAGGAATTAGAAGTGGAACAGCTTAAAACTAATGGTTATAAACGTTCCGATGGTTCCTTGAAAAAAATTGAACCGGTTTTGCCAAACTCTAATTCGATGCATGTCATCTCCGAAATCAAGCGCTCCTCCCCATCAAAAGGAGCAATTGACATGACTGTCGATCCAGTCACACAGGCTAAACAATACGGAAAATACGGGGCTAGTGTCATTTCCGTATTAACTGATAAGACGTTTTTCAATGGATCAATGGATGATTTACGAGCAGTTCGAGAAGCAGTTGATCTTCCCCTTCTATGTAAGGACTTTATGATCGACACGATTCAAATCGATCAGGCGAAAGATGCTGGAGCGAATATTATTTTGCTTATTGTTGCTGCATTATCAGAAAGTAAGCTTCATGGACTATACCACTATGCAAAACAGCAAGATTTAGAGGTGCTTTGCGAAGTACACAATAAAGCCGAAATGGTAGTCGCAATTAATTTAGGCGCTAATTTGATCGGAGTCAACAATCGTAATTTAAAGACTTTTGAAGTTGATTTAAATGTAACCGAAAAATTGGCACCAATGATCAAAGACTCTTCCACTACACTTATAAGTGAAAGTGGCATCAGATCCCGCGAGGATGTAGAGCGTGCTGCACAAGCTGGGGCAAAGGGCATTCTTGTTGGGGAGACACTAATGAAGTCAGCTGATTTAGCTGCAACATTTCTTGATTTACAAGTACCTCTTCCAACAGAAGGAGTGAATTCTGATGCTCGTTAAAACGTGCGGGATCATGACGAAGGAAGCGGCGGGTACAGCTGTCCAGGCTGGTGCAGATTTTATCGGCTTTGTTTTTGCTCCTAGCAAACGGTACATGACAGCCGAACAGGCCGCGGAAATTGCTGAAACAGTACCCCCATCCGTTAAGAAGGTAGGCGTTTTTGTAAACGAAACGGCTGAAACAATCACATCCACCGCGGAAATAGTTGGACTAGATTACATCCAACTTCATGGAGATGAAGCAGCAGAATTCGCTTTGCAACTGCCCTATCGCATTATCAAGGCTTTTCCAGCAACACCAGATAGTTTTGCCCAAATAAAAGACTATCCGTGTGACTACTTTTTAATTGACAGTCCCTTTGGCAGCAATCGTGGTGGCAATGGTACAATGTTTGATTGGACAGTTTTAAAGGAATTAAATTTGGATACGAATAGATTGATTTTAGCTGGTGGTCTTACACCTGAAAATGTTCAACAAGCAATTGACATGACTGGATCAATCGGTGTCGATGTTTCAAGTGGTGTAGAAACGGACGGTAGTAAAGATTTAAACAAGATTAAAAATTTTATTTTAAATGCGAAAGGATGATTAATAATGGCGACATATTCAATGCCTGATAAAACTGGACGTTACGGTAGCTTTGGAGGAAGATTTGTTCCAGAATTATTAATGCCTGCACTAATTGAACTTGAGAAGGCATATGAGGATGCAATGCAGGATCCTCGTTTTATAGACGAAGTGAACTATTATTTAAAAGACTATGTCGGACGTGAAACTCCTATTTACTACGCTGAAAATTTAACGAAGATGCTCGGCGGACCAAAGGTATATTTGAAAAGAGAGGATTTAAATCATACTGGCGCCCACAAAATAAATAATACGGTTGGGCAAGCCTTGTTGACGCTTCGGATGGGCAAGAAAAAAGTGGTTGCTGAAACAGGTGCAGGTCAGCATGGTGTTGCGACCGCTACGGTTTGCGCGCTTTTAGGACTAGATTGCGTCGTGTTCATGGGCGAAGAGGATATCCGCAGACAGAAGCTGAACGTTTTCCGGATGGAGCTCTTAGGTGCTCGAGTCGAAAGCGTCTCACAAGGTAGCGGGACACTGAAAGATGCGGTAAATGAAGCGCTGCGTTACTGGGTCAGCCATGTTGATGACACGCATTATATTTTAGGATCTGTCGTAGGACCACATCCATTCCCAAAAATTGTTCGGGATTTTCAATCAGTTATTGGTAACGAAACCAAGCATCAAATACTCGGTCAAACTAGCAAACTACCAGACGCTGTTATCGCCTGTGTAGGTGGCGGTAGTAACGCGATGGGTATGTTTTATCCATTTATTCAAGATGAATCGGTTGCATTATATGGTGTGGAAGCTGGTGGTTCAGGTATCGAAACCAACAAACATGCGGCAACCTTAACCGCTGGAAAAGTTGGTGTCTTGCATGGAACCATGTCACATTTACTCCAGGATGATCATGGACAAATCGAGGAAGCTCATTCGATCTCAGCAGGACTTGATTATCCTGGTGTAGGGCCAGAGCACAGTCACTTACACGAAACGTCTCGTGTTATGTACACGTCTATAACGGATCAAGAAGCATTAGAAGCATTTCAGATTTTATCAAAAAAAGAAGGTATTATTCCAGCACTAGAGAGCGCACATGCGATTGCGTTTGCTATGAAGCACGCTAAAACAATGAATGAGGATCAAACACTTGTTATCTGTTTATCCGGACGCGGGGATAAAGATGTAGAACAAGTAAAAGCAGCATTGGAGGGAAATGAAAATGAGTAAATCGTATATCGATCAGACTTTTCAAGAAAAACTTGCTAAGAATGAAAAACTGTTTATTCCTTATATTATGGCTGGTGATGGTGGGCTCGATAACATAAATGATCGAATTGAATTCCTGCAATCCTGCGGTGCTAGTGCTGTCGAACTAGGCATTCCATTTTCAGATCCTGTAGCAGATGGTCCGACTATTCAGAACGCTGGCTTACGTGCGCTTGCTAACGGAACGAATTTAGCGGGAGTTCTTCAAACTCTAGCGAATAACAAAGAAAATAGAGATATTCCTATTATTTTGATGACCTATTTTAATCCGATTTATACTTACGGGGTTGAGCGATTTGCAAATGACTGCGCGGAAGCTGGAGTTGATGGCGTGATAATTCCTGATTTACCACTTGAAGAAGAAGCATTCATTGGCGGATTTTTAACAGAAAAATCTATTGCCTTTGTGAGACTGGCTGCATTAACCAGTGGTGAATCACGACTTTCTGATATCGCTAAACGGACGGAAGGCTTTTTGTATGCAGTATCCGTAACAGGTACAACTGGTGCCAAAGCTACACATAGTGATAGTGTGAAAGGCTTTTTACAGGGTTTAACAAAAATAGCCCAAGTTCCCGTATTAGCAGGATTTGGCGTTTCCAATTCAGACCAGGCAAAAGAACTAGGCGGGAATTGTGATGGAGTTATTGTTGGGAGCAAGATTGTGGAGTTATTCCATGCTGGAAAAACGGATGAAATCAGGGAATTGATAAAAAATAGCTTATAGTAGGATATGCATCTGTTTGTCATGCGGCAAACAGATGTTTTTTTAAGTCAATTATACGTTTAACAGGTTCTCCGTCTAAAGATAATTTTAGAATGCGGCTATCGGTTAACTATTGATGACCCCTTGATATGTTTCATTAGAACCGGTATCTCAATTAACCTCTTTGTTTACAAAAACACACGCTATGAATCTCATCATCACAGCGTGCGCTCTTTTTATTAAGCATTATTTTTTCACAATCGGAATCCAAACCTCACAGCAATAATCTTCTGCTCTTACGTCACCTTTAGTTGAATATACTTCTAACTCAGGTCCACCAGCATGCTCATAACCTGTTGATGGGAACCATTCGGAAAATATACGATCCCATGTTTTTGGAATCGCATCAGGCATTGCTCCAACCGATTCAAACACAGCCCATGTAGATGCCGGAATCTTCTTTTCTTCCCAATCAGAGGGGATATCATGTCTGTTTTTTTCAGCACAAATGAAATAGGTCAGTTTCTCCTGAGTGGCATCAAACTCCATACAAGCACCAATTATGCCAATAGACCCACAATTCTTTTCAAGTTCTTCTGTGAAACCATTGCTGTTAGACTCATCCCAAAAGGCTGGGATTCTACGATGGTTTTCCCCATCTATAGTAGTTGTTCTTATTCCTTTTCCGACCACGTTAAACGCATCTTTTTCGACAATCTTGTAATCCATTTCTACATCACCCTTTAATTGAATTTGAAAGAAGAGTCGTGGATAAGCCTTCAATAATTGACTGCTTTGACGTACGGATGACGGGCTTACTCCGTGTATTTTGCGAAATGCTTTTGAGAAAGATTCTGGTGTTTCATAGCCAAACTTTAGCGCGACATCAATGACCTTACTTTTTGAATGTATTAGTTCTTGTGCAGCCAATGTCAATCTTCTTCTCCGGATATATTCAGCCACTGTTACTCCTGTCAGCATGCTAAACATTCGTTGAAAATGAAATTTAGACATGCATGCTACGTTTGCTACTTCTTCAATTTTGAAATCGTACCCCAGATTTTTTTCAATAAAATCGATACCATCAGCCATTCTTTGAAGACCTTCCACCTCATCCTCTCCTTTCTAATCCAACTTTAGCATTCCAGTAATTTTCTATCCTGTCATTCCGTGCCTTTTGAAGACAGTTTTTTATTTGGCTCTTTTCGTAAGTTTTGTTGCTACTTAATCCTTACGAAATTGTGTCATAACATACCGCTCCGGAAATACACTACGCGCACCTTAGGGCTGCGCTGAGCCTCCTCGCTCTTTCGAAAAGCGGAAGCGACTGCCCAGCGGCGTACAAATAGATAGGCAGGTGAACAGCAGGGTGCCTTTCCCCTACGTTCATCCTGACTAACTATTTGCTAGGCGCTAGGAGCCGCAGCTAGACGTAGCAAAGAACGCTCACTGTGGGGTCTCGTCGTCTTCGCTTTTCCCGCTGGAGTCTTCGTGTATTTCCTTCGCTAGCATGGCGTTTGACTTTCGCTTCGGACAGTCGACTCCTGCTTAGAAAAGCAACAGCTGAAGATCCCGTAAGACAAGGAAAGCTTCACTGAAAAGGCATCGCACGCAGAAAAAGTGTTTTTCTTTTTCAAGGAAGCGGTTTTTGCTTCCGAGGAAGCTGAAGCGTTGCCCGCGGAAAGCGACTACCCGAAGCGGAATCGGGCGTTGCCACAATATCGTAGTTTAGTGATTTTGTGGCACAACAATCTTTTAGAAGACAGCTTCTTTAGTTAAACCACTGTTCTATTTCGCCTTTTCCATTCTGGACTTCGACTTCAGCATAGGCACCATTAATAAGTGTCATTTGTGGTGGAACATGACCACAATCAATGTCATATACAATTGGTAACTTTAAGTCTTGTTCTAAATCATTATATACATCCTCTATATCATAGTTCTCCACTGAATCATTCGCACTACTTCTACCGAACATGATGCCCGAACAATTATCAAACCAGCCCGCTAACTTCATTTGGACAAGTGTTCTCCGTAAGGCAGTTGTCGCTAAATTACAGTTTTCAAAATACCATAGGATTGGCTCATTATGGATAGATTCTTTCTGAAATTCATGAATGTTCCCATAAGGTGTACCTATCAAATGTCTAATTACATCAATACATCCGCCCAGCAATCTACCTTTTAGTCTGGTGTTTTCACCTGATAAAGTTTTCAACGTAGTTTGCTCGGTTAAATGGAATACTTCAGGGGATAGGTGCTCATGATCCCATGATTTTTGAAACTTATCAGATGAATATTGGATGATCGACTCTCCTTCTTTCGTAGCCAATACTTCCTCCCACATGGCCGTTGTCGTATCAGAATATTCGCCACGTAGATCTACAAAATTAGTACCATGCGCTGTCGCCATTCCAGTTTTTAATGTAGTAGCAAGTAGCAAAACACTTGTATCCGAATATCCTAGTACCCATTTTTTCTGAAAGGAATCAAAATCCAACTTGTCGATTACCTCAATTAGAAGTTCCCCGCCCCAAGGAGGGATGATAATATCAATTTTTTCGTCCTGCATCATCCGATTGAATTCTTTTGCTCTTATTTCAGCGGGAGCTGCTTTTGCCTTTTCTTGTGTCCACACGGTTTCTCCGCAGATTACTGGATATCCTTTTTCCTCGCTTCGACTAACTGCCTGTTTAAACATGTCATGCAACTCAGGTTCCACACCCGACGACGGTGCAGTAACTCCTACTGTTCCGCCCTTTTGTAAAATTGGATACGTAATCATTGTAGGCCTCCCCCCAAACTAATATTTCTTTTAGTATAACGCAAAAAAATTTTATGTATCAAAAAAAGAAAAAGCCAGCCTGCAAATAGGTGCAGAAAACTGGCTTTTAATTTTTTTCAATCGCAAATGTCGTTTTCGCCTTCAAAACGGGGTCAGTATGCAATATAGCTGTTAAGGAATACCTACCCTCTTGCAATTTTTTCGGTATATGCAGTTCAAATTCGACCTCTTCCGCTTGTTTTAATGTGATTGGATGTTTCTGCTCGTACTGGGCTTTGCTTTGTGATTTTTGAAAGACTGTTTCCCCGTCTTCATTGATAATGACGTATTCATACGATGTTTTTCCTGCTAAGATTAGTTCCTTTACCTGCCCTGTTTGATTTTTTATCTTAAAAATTGCATGGTCTCCTTCAACCTGGAGTGTCGCCTCTAATTCACCTGCAACAATGCCTCCACTACTGACAGAGGAATCACCGTTCTCGTTTATGTTTCCCTGGTTCTCGTTAGATTTGTCACTTGCTTCGTTAGTCTGCTCCTGTTGGTTGCAAGCAACTAATACCGTTATCAGAATTAAAAATAACGACAGTCGAATAAAGGGCATTAGCACATCTCCTTTAGCTCATTTTAAGCGAAATAATGCCGACCGTTGGTCAGCATTATTTCATATTAAACATTCTTCCTAATATACACCTACATTATTCCAAGCATTCGACACGGCATTGTATTCTGAACCATAGCCGTAGAAGTCAGCTGCAGATTGAAGTAATGCTGCACGTGTGTCGCTGAAGTTACTGTATGGTCCTAAGTAAACAGTGAGTGCACGATAGTAAATGTTCTCGGATTTTGATACACCTATGCTGGTGATCGTGTTGTATCCAGCCTTATTCGGTATTCCACTGTTCGTGTGAACACCGCCATTGTCAGCATTCGTATAAACGTAATCTCTCATATGACCAGGCTGCCCGTAAGCTGGTGGGTTGGAAAGACTTCTTAGTGCATCACCCGATCTTCCAGGTGTATAAACATCTTCTCCTAGTAGATAGTCTTCTCTTTCGACAAACACGGAAAACACATCTGACATCGACTCATTTAGTGCGCCAGGCTGGTCTTGATAAACAAGATCTGCTGAATAGTCGGTGACTGCATGAGTTAACTCATGTGCCACGATATCAAGTGCCCCTGAAAGTGGTGCAAATGTAGATCCGTCGCCGTCACCGTATACCATTTGTTGCCCATTCCAAAATGCGTTGTTGTAGTTGGAACCATAGTGTACTGTTGACCTTATGGTAGACCCGTTTCCATCAAAGCTATTTCGACCGAAAGTATCGTAAAAGTAGTCATATACTTCATCTGCATAAGCATGAGCATCTACGTCTGCTCCTTGTGAATTGCCAGTATAAGCATTATTGCTGTCAGCTGAACGATAGCCAGGTAAACTTGTCCCGTTGTTCGCTGTAAATGTTTCAATGACACCGCTCATTGGATTAGTTACATTATATAGGAAATAAGTTCCGTTTGATAAATAAGTATCTAATTCTTTATAATCACCAAGTACACCATACCCATAACCATCAGCCGCACCAGCATCTGTCACTGCATTGTACGAATCAACTACTGAACCATCTTTTGCATCGATAAAAATCTGCCAATTTCCAGGTTCAGGGTAAATGAATTGAAGTTCCACATGATAAGCTAGTTTATTAGCACCATCTTTCGAATAAACTACTAATTCTGCTTTTTCCGCTGTATTTTTCACGCTTGAATTTGACAGTTTACTAGCTTCTTTTAAAGCTTCCTTGTCTTCCTTCTTTGCTTTGGTTTCTTTTTTAGTCAAATCAATCGATTTCCATGCATGTTCAATCGCAGCATTTTTTGACAGGTCTGCTTTCATGTTAGTGTCCATTTCTTTAGCAACCTCAGGATGAACCTCACCCGTAACAGCAGAAACGATGTCCTTTTCATTCGTATGGACTGTAAACCTTGCACCGTAAACCGGAACGCCATCAACAGATTGCACAAACTCGTAATGCGTCATTCCAAGATCATCTTTCGACTTCTCTACAAATGTAAGGTCAGAGTTGGGGTCTAACTTGTAAAGCTCTTTATTATCTTTTAGATATTGCTTTACTTGGCCGACACCTTTTACAGGTTTTCCAGATAACGTTCCTGAAACAAAAGTTGGCACATTTTTGTCCTTATTCCAAACTACATCGAAATTCGACTTTGTCATCGCCTTCATTTCCTCAAGAGCCTTATCGCCAGTCTCGGCAGCCCCGGCAGTACCTGCAAAACCAGTTAAAGTTAAACTTAACGCTAAGGCTGTTCCAGTCATCGTTTTCTTCAGATTTCCCTTTTTCAAAATACATCACCTTTCCCTATTATACTATTTGATTTGCACGCTTATTACTATACATACGGCCGTATACCTAAACCTTAGCAAATTAATTAATAGTTTCATAGATTTATTTCCAACTTTCATGAAAACGGTTACAAAGCACCACACTCTCACCTTTAACAGGAAAAAAGTAGCAAAATGCGACAAATTTGATAGGTATATATGTTAGGTTTTTTGTATCCTGTAGTCTTTACATTACCTTCTTAACCCGTTAAGATATACATAGAAAAACTACATATTAATCAATAGCACTAGGGGAGCATTTTAACAGCTGAGAAGAACGACAGTGGTTCTGACCCTTTTACTCGAACTAGATAATACTAGCGTGGGGAAGTGAAGTCGAGGTGTATACTTTTCACAAAAGCAACTACATCAAACGAACTGCACCCCACACCAAGGATGCAGTTTTTTTATTTGGGCAAGTTAACCAAAGTAACGCGTTATTTTCTATAATATTTGGGCGGTGCCAGCCACTGCTCTCAACATTTGGAGGTGTAACATGTGAATGAGACTTGGGGGTTTATTGATACGGGCTTTAGTAGTGCTTCGGTTAATATGGCGCTTGATGAGGCATTGCTTAACTGGCATAGTGAAGGAAAAATCCCCCCTACATTACGGTTTTATGGTTGGTCAAAGCCTAGCCTTTCTGTTGGCCATTTTCAAAAAGCAGAGAGGGCTATTGATTTCGAGAACATACAAAAACACAGCTGTGAATTCGTACGTCGCCTAACCGGGGGTAGTGCTGTATTACACGACGACGAGTTAACCTATAGTATTGTAGTTTCGGAAAAGAAGGAATATATTCCATCCTCTATTCGCGCTGCTTACTTTGTTTTATCAAAAGGTATATTAGAAGGTTATAAACATTTAGGTATTCAGGCAGATTACGCAATTCCAGAGAAAAGACAGGAAAGAACAGATGTCTGTTTTGAAAAACCTGCCTTTTATGAAATGGTTGTAGCTGGCAAAAAAATCTCAGGAAATGCACAAACACGAAAACAAGGCGTTCTTCTGCAGCATGGTTCCATTCCAATGAGCATGAATAGAGAAATGTTATTTGATTTGTTCAAGTTTCCAACTGAAAAAATAAGGGAAACAAAACGTAATGCCTTTTCTGAAAAAGCAATTACCATAAATGAGATCACCAAGAAGCAACATACATACGATGATTTGAAAGAAGCATTTCGGAAAGGATTTCAATCCGAACTGAACATGGATTTTATACCACTTCAGCTTTCCGATAGTCAATGGAAAGAAGTTCATGATTTAGCAAAAACGAAATATGCCGGGGAAGAATGGAACTTATATCATCAGAGGAGTGTGTGACAGGTGGCAAAACAAGAAGAATACATACGTAAACCGGAATGGCTTAAAACAAAAATTAATACGAACAAGTCTTATAATAAATTGAAAAAGCTGATGCGAGAAAAGAATTTAAATACCGTTTGTGAAGAGGCACGTTGTCCAAACATTCATGAATGCTGGAGTGAGCGAAAAACCGCTACATTTATGATTTTAGGTGACACTTGTACCAGAGGCTGCCGGTTCTGTGCAGTGAAAACCGGTTTACCAAATGAGCTTGATTGGGGAGAGCCAGAACGCGTAGCAGAATCAGTAGCTATTATGGGCTTAAAGCATTCAGTCGTAACCGCTGTTGCTCGGGATGACTTAGAGGATGGTGGTGCTGCAGTTTTCGCGGAGACAGTACGTGCTATTCGCCGTGCAAATCCTGCTTGTACGATTGAGATCTTGCCTTCCGATATGAAAGGAGATTACGAAAGTCTTCATACATTAATGGACAGTGAACCAGATATTTTTAATCATAATATCGAAACAGTAAGACGATTGACTAAGAAAGTACGTGCCCGTGCGATGTATGATCGATCCCTGCAACTATTGAAACGGGTAAAAGAAATCGCACCAAAGACACCAACTAAATCAAGTATCATGTTAGGACTGGGTGAAACAAAAGAAGAAATTGTACAAGCAATGGATGATCTTTTAGCACATAACGTTGACATCATGACAATTGGCCAATATTTACAGCCAACAAAAAAGCATCTAAATGTTGAAAAATACTATCATCCAGACGAGTTTGCTGATCTCAGGGAAATTGCACTGAAAAAAGGATTCCAGCATTGTGAATCTGGACCGCTTGTACGTTCTTCTTACCATGCAGATGAACAAGTTAGTCAAACATCCGCACAACGCAGAATTAAGTATATGAAAGAATACGAAGAGAACGAAAAGAAACCAGTTGATTTTACGTTTTAAAAAAGCAGTATAAAAAATACGTGTTCAAAAAGTCGCCGAATTAGAAATTAGGTTTAGTAGAAGTTCCTCTTTTAACGAAGAGATTTGCCATTTATCATTTGGCGATTTTTTGAACATTCTCCATAGGATGAATCACAACATCAAAAGCTCCCAAATTAGTTGGGAGCTTCTTTTTTCAGCATTCACAAATCATCAAAATATTGCCATCCAAATCCTTAATATTGAACCATTGATTATGTTCAATTTCCGTCACCATCTTTACTCCCTTATCCTTCATAAAGTCATACGCCTCTTCAATGTCGGATGTATTGAAATGGAATGGGGGACTTTGGTAGATTCGTTCACGATGATATATTTTACTGTCTAGAACAACTCCGGTTCCTTGCATTGGCAAAACATATAAGTGATCAAATAAAATTTCCTCTGTCACAGGTAGCCCTAAAATATCACAATACCAATCTCTCGCCTTTTCAATGTCCTTTACTGGTATAAACACTGTTCCTATTTGATTAATAATTGGATTCATTTCGACGTCCCCTTTAACTTAACATCTATTAGTTTATTTCGATATCACAAATAATAAATCCTTCTTTTCTAATAAAAATAAGAATGGAAACACCATTTAAGGAATCCCCATATCTATGTTCTCATAACCCTATACTTATCTATTGAAGCTTCCTTAATAAACCCACATGGTCCCTTATCGTCAACATGATAAGTTCGTGCATCGCTCTTGTACTAGCCGTATAAAATAGATTTCTCGTAGATTCAGCTGCATATTGTTGGCGTGATGCATCAGGTATGATTACTGCGTTAAATTCAATCCCGTTTGCCCAATAAACCGGTAGGATTAAAATTCCTTCATCTGATTAAGACTAGATGAAGGAATTTTTGTACGTTTCATTAAATTGACAGCTTCCCCAAACAAATTTACACTAAATAGATATGTGTGAACGCTCGGAAAAGAAAGGAACAACACAGTAATGAAAAATCAACCAAAAATAAATCGGATTTTAAAAGAGTACCTACTAATAATTGTAGGGGCTACGCTTGTAGCGCTATCCTATAATATGTTCTTATTGCCATCCAAGCTTGCCGCAGGTGGAATATCAGGAATTAGTACCATCCTTTTTGAATTATATGAACTGAATCCTGCATACACGCAATTTTTAATCAATATCCCTGTCTTTATTATCGGTTGGCTGATTCTTGGTAATGACTTTGGCGGTAAAACGCTATTAGGGACATTTTGGGTACCCTTTATTATATGGTTAAGCGCTGATATACCGTATACCATAACAAATCCTTTGTTAGGTGCAATATATGGGGGGATAGTACTTGGCATAGGTCTTGGAACGGTATATAAAGGGAACGGTTCAACAGGTGGAACAGCAGCAATCGCTCAAATCGTTAAAAAGTTCACGGGGTTATCTAGTGGTTACTCCCAGCTTGTTGTGGATGGAGCAGTGGTTATCTCCTCCATCATCGTATTTAGTTTGGAACTAACTTTATTTGCACTAATGTGTATTTATGTAACAAGTAAAGTAATCGATAGAGTTCAGTTGCGTACATCATCAACAAAACTTATCCTCATCATTACCGAAAAGGAAGAACAAATTCAATCACTTATTAATAATGAAATTGACCGAAGCTTAACGAAAATCCGTACAGTTGGCGGATATTCAAAAGAAAATAAAACCATGCTGTTATGCGTCACGGAACAATCTGAAGCAGTACACTTAAAAAAACTTCTTCAAAAAGAAGAACCCACCTCATTTGTCGTTTTTATAAATGCATCAGAGATACTCGGAAGAGGGTTTTCATTGGATAAGTATTACGGGCAAAAACTATAATAAAAAGCCTTCATCTTCAGAGATGAGGCTTTAGTTTTAAAATAAAATATAAATTAAACACCTGGAATATTTCAAGTGTTTTTCACTATTTTAACCCTGTTTTTCGTTGTATTTGTTATTTTTTATATATCACTTTAAACTCTTCACAAACCACTAACATGTTTTCATCAAACTCTTTTTCATATTCCTTTAGTTCGTTTGAAAAGAATTCGACATGTACACGATACCAGTATGCATAGGATTTATCTCCTTCGCCTTCTTTTCTAGCAAATTCAGCACTGACTTCATTAAACGGAAGAACCTGCACATCAATTGTTTCTGTAATTGCTTCTGCTTCACCATCCCAATCCGTAATAATGTTTATTTCTCCTACGAACGGTAAAACTTCCTGGTCTTTTTCATACAACATGTGTAAAGAACATGTAGCTGTTTTCTCGCCAGTTTTCACTAGCTTTGCTAGCTTACTTGCCATATCGGCATCACTTCCAAATGCCCAGGAAGTATATGTTTTCTCTTCACGTTCTGATTCTGGAAGCAATTTCATATATTTTTCCCACATGTCCTCTACTGACTGTTTCACCAATTTACATCCTCCTTTTTTCCAGTTTATACTGTTACCGGTAGCACGCATACATATAAATGTCCTTCTCCCACCTATGAATTGTATCTTCACGTTCCATTCCAATTCGTTCAGCAACCTTACTAGATGCTTGGTTCTTCAAATCAATTAAAGAGATCAATTTCGAATACCCCTTTTCCTCAAAACCGTATTTTTTGCATGCTAAAGCAGCTTCGGTTGCATACCCATTTCCCCACACGCTCCGTTTGAAAAGGTAACCAATTTCCATTATTACGGTGTCTCCAAACTTTTGTGGCACAATCCCACATTGCCCTAAAAACTCAGCCGTCAGCTTATCCTCCACAATCCATAAACCAACACCATAGTCCCGATAATTTTCAAGCGTCCATTCAATCCATCTTATTGTTTCATCTTTATTTTTTGTTGATGGATAATGTGTCATTGCTATTGGATCCGTAAAAATTTCCATGAGGTATTTTGCATCGCTGACATTCATTTCCCTTAATATCAGTCGTTCTGAAGTAATCATTCGGTATACCTCCTTTTAAACATAAATTTCATTTAATAACATAGATTTATTTACAGGGATAAAAATTATAATGTATTAGGGTTGTTCAAAAGTCCGGTAAAAATGACACATCATATTTTTTCGTTAGCCTGCTTTTCCTGCGTGCTAGATCGTCTCCTCACGTATTAAGGGAGTAGAGGAACTTCTACTAAAACCGTCCACGTCCTGTGGACAACGTAGAAGTCAGCACACCCTGTGTAAGTCCGATACGATGAGATTACGTTGCCTCGAACTTTCGATGCACAGGACGTGCTAGTGTCAGCGTTGCAACAGGATAAGGAAAGCTTCCTGAAAAGGCATCGCACGAAGAAAATTGCCTTTTATTTTCGAGGACGTTGCGACTTTAGCCGACTCGGTCCTTTTTATCCTCCTTTTTGAACACGCACTATTAGAAAAAATTGATCTATCCTATTGCTAATATATACGCTGATTATGAGATAAATCAAGATAAGATTATGTAGAAAAGAGGTTGTTTAGTATGAGAATACTTGTCATCGGTGCTAGTGGCACTATTGGAAAAGAAGTTACAAAAGAATTAGAACATGATCATGATATCATTCTCGCTGGTAGAAACGGTGCAGATATATCAGTTGATATTACATCACCAGATAGTATTAAAAACATGTACGAACAAATTGGCAAAGTTGACGCAGTCGTTAATGCAGCTGGTGGTGCTGCATTCAGTCCTATAACAGAGTTGACCCCAGAGAAAAATGAGAAGGGAATCCTAAGTAAACTTAAAGGCCAAATAAATTTAGTACTGTTGGGATTAGACCATGTGAACGACAATGGCTGCTTTACATTGACTACTGGTATTATGATGGATGACCCGATACTACAAGGATCATCTGCTGCAATGGCAAACGGCGGGGTTAAAGCTTTTGTTAAGTCAGCTGCAATTGAAATGCCAAGAGGAATCCGCATAAACAGTGTTAGTCCTAATGCCGTCCAGGAATCTTGGGAAAGACTCCGTGACTATTTCCCTGGATTTCAAGCTGTACCCGCTAATCGTGTTGCACTAGCTTTTAAGAAAAGTGTTTATGGTGCTCAAACCGGTCAGAATTTCGAAGTATATTAATTAAGAAAAAATGGAAGCGACTGCTTCTAGGAGCCGTCGCTAGACAAAGGGGAATGAGCTTGTTTCTGCAAACTAGCAGAAGCAAGCTCCTTTTATATTTATTCTATCTCTATTTCGTGAAAGAAAAGTTCATAATCATTCGTACGTGTAGAAGGATTCCTTCTTGTTATTTCACCTTCAAAAAGCGTCTCACCAGAATTTAAGTCTGCCACAATTAAGCGCGACTTCGTTTTTTCATTCGTAACACGTGTTATAGCATATACCTTTTCATTATCTATTGTTAGAATTGGCCCTTCAGGAAACTTAGTTGATTTGATCAGATTTAAAGTGATTTCATCTATAATCTTTTTACCCTCAATATTATAAGATGTTATTTCCGCACCCTCTTCATTTGTTTCCGTAAAATAAATCGTTGATCCTTCGAAAGTTACGATTTCCTTATTTATCAGTTCTTCTGGTAATTTAATATTGTCCTTTTCCTTCGTTTTCAAATTATATATGATAAGCTCCTGGGCTATCTCTTCTGTCACATACGAGTTGTGTTCCCGCTCTACTTCTTTACTTGTTGTCTTTGAAAATACGATAGTATCATGTGCTTGTTTCGGATTTGTTTCCTGAATCTGGCTTACACCAAAATGGGAAGCTCCTTGTTTCTCTGGTACAGAAAAGATTATTTCGTGATCCATTATTTCTTCTTTTTGCATATGGAATGTGTAAATGTGTTGCTCATTATGATATCCATCATTGTTTCGTACAATGTTTTGGGTGATTAGCTTAAGCTTGTTATCAATTATTTGTACATCTTCAACTAACATATTATCTAGATCTGAACTATTTGGAACTTCTATTTCAAACGAAGTTGTTTGGTCACTTTCCTTTTCTAGTATGGAAATATCAAACTTAAAATCCTTTAGTGATAGTGCACCCGCTTGATAATCCACATTCGCATAGACTAGAAATTGCTGATTCTCGTAAAATGCATGGATTCCGCTTTTCCCTCTCATGAAGTTTCGATGCTCCTGTTGCAGTTGTTCAATCATAGGGGGGGTGTACCACTTAATTTGATCAAAAAATGAAGCTTCACTATCATATCTTGATCCATTAGTTGTAACTTGCAAACTCTCACTGCGAATCGTATTTCCGTTATAATGCCCATCAATAACAATCGATTGTATTTCCCCTTCATCACCAGTTTGTTTTTTTATTACAAACTCCGGGTTTTGCGAAGCTGATATAGCAGAATCAATATAATATACTCCAATTCCAAACACGATAAATGCACCAACAACGATAATTTTCCAATACTTTTTCATCTAATGATCCCTCCTTACACCGTTATCTTTTTCTTTAATAGAAATCCACTCATCCATATTGAACCTGCAATCACAATTAATCCCAAAACACCTTCAAGTATGAACAGTTCATTTGGATACAGAAAATAAACCTGTAAAAGTTCTTGCAGTATGATAGGCGAAATAAAAATAACTATGGCTACTGCACTATATAGCACACCAATAACAATTCCTTTCCAACGAAAGCTTCTTTCAAATAAAATAGCGGTAAATAAAATGGAGACAGCCATGAATCCAGCTCCATAATACACGATAAATTCAATGAAACTATTCGGTACAATGATTAATAATTGGTGCATACTGCTAATAATATCTTGGGCACTCATATCGACCCGAAATCCCCTTGGTACCATCCATTTTAAGATTGTCGTTTCAATTGGAAGCAAAATGAGTTGGAATGCTACGAACCCAAGCACCGTTAATAGAATGGTTGTGATTTTAGCAAAAAACACATTCAATCTAGAAGTTGGTAACATTAATAATCGGTAAATAAATGTATTTTTCCCAAACCAGTCACGATACCAGATGAAGAATATATAGAATGCAACGGCCGCAATGCATAACCCTATTGGTCCAACGAACCACAGACTGCCAACAATTTTATTGAAACTCATTGGTCCGACTTGAGATAAAAATTCTGCTCTCGGTACCAAATCTTCATAAATTCTTTCATTTGCCATGCCAAGGTACTTTTTAGACAACACAATAACCCCTGTTATCTGTGCAACGAGTGTTATAGCTAATAATACTGCAAATAGTTTCGCAAACCGATTGAATTCAAAATTGACCAGCTTCAAATAGCTTTTCATGCCTGATACACCTCTCTCATTACATCCACAACAGACTTCCCTTCGCTTTCTCTTGCTTCCTCCGCATTAAACTCCTTTATAACGACCCCTTCATCTATTAGAACGACTTTATCAATTAAATGTTCAATATCATTTATTTCATGTGTCGTAATTATAACTCCTCGATCTTCAATTAAATGACTAGTGAACACATTAGCTATTTGTTCCCGACTAAACATATCAATACCAGAGAACGGTTCATCCATTAATATGTAATCAACATCCATTGCTAAACCAAGTAATAGATTAACTTTTGCTGTGTTCCCTTTCGATAAAGAAGAAATTTTGTCGCTTTCGCTTAATTTAAAAAAACCAAGTAACTCTGTTGCACGCTTTTGATTCCAGCATGTATAAAAGTCGTCCATGAACTCCATCGCTTCAGAAATCCTCATATTTGGTAACATCGTGATTGCATCCGGTATGAAGGTGATTTTTTCGAAAGACTTTTCGGTAATTGCTTCACCATTCAATAAAATTTGTCCTTTATTAATCGGTGTAAGTGCCATAATTGCATTTAAAATCGTTGTTTTTCCTACTCCATTAATTCCAATTAAACAAGTGATTTCACCCTTGTTGGCCGTAAAGGAAACACCTTTCAGTACCTTTTTTCGCCCAAATTTTTTGGAAAGTTCTTTTACCTCAATCATCCATAATCCCCCTCATTAGTTGCTTTTTGTGTAACTTTTTTCTACTAACCGAAGTAATTCCTCGATTGGAACATTAATTGAACGTACTGATCCCACAAAATCGTCAACTGCCTTCATCAATAATTCATCTCTCACCTTTCCTAGGACAGTTTGATCACTGGTAATTCTACTCGGAAAGTTCCGTTCGGTATGAATCAAACCCTGTTCCTCCATTTCTTTATACGCTCGCTGTGCCGTGTTTGGGTTTATTTTGATACTGTTTGCGAGTTCCCGTCTAGAAGGTATTTCCTCACCAGGCGCTAGTTCACCGATTGCAATTTGTTCCTTAAAATACCGAACAACCTGTAAATAAACTGGATCACGGTTATTAAAATTAACATTCATCGAAACAACTCCTATACTTTCTTAGATGTGTACACCCGTTTATTTTCAGTGTGTGTATTAATCGGTTCATACATATGATAGGTGTATTATACGATTAATACACAAGGCTGTCAATATTAATTTTAAATTACCCATTTTAACGTGAATTAAGATTTAACAGCAATTTATTACCTTCTGTTCATACTCCGTTCACAAAAATAGTTTATTATATTGCTATAATGGTTAAATAAAATGTTTTCGATATAAAGGGAGAGAGGACTTTGAATAAAAATAGTAAAGTTTTATTAAGGGTATCAGCTACATTCGCCCTCGTCGGGGCATTTCTCGGGTCCCACATGGCTGGGTCGGGTGGTTATGAATTCAAAACTGTACACGCGCATATCCTGGTCGTCGGCTGGCTCAGCTTATTTGCATGGTCTGTTTTTTATAAGATATACACACCAGCAAATAAAGTTTTATCAACATTTCATGTGTGGTCGGCAATAATCGGTGCTGTGGGATTAACATCAGGTATGTGGTTGTACTACGTAAGACCGTTCGATTTAAATGAAACGGTTACCAATGTATTTTTCATTGTCGGTGGGTCAATTATGCTACTGAGTTTTGTCTTTTTCTTTATCCTTACGTTTATGAAAACTGAAGAAGATTAGAAAAGCTCAGGGCGCCTTGAAAGACACGACAATCATAAGCAGAGCGGTGCAGTGTGGATGGTTTCCTCGCGCGGAAGCGAATAGCGAAGTTTATCTTATACTGATTTCCTTGGAATGTTTTATAATTTCCTTCTGTGTAAACAAAAAAAAGCCAGAAGCCAATTTAAATTAATCGGTTTCTGGCTTTTATTTAGATTCCCTCTTTTAGTTCATGACCCGCGATAAACTGAGCGCCACGAAAGTATTCCTCTATAATCGCTCCATCAGAATGTGGAACTTTTTCTCCTTGTATGATCTGAGCTCCGTTAATGCATCCACTAGTTAATACAATAATATCTCCATCACGACCTAGAGATAGTGCTTTCTTCACACCATCCTCCCGCGTTAACGTCGGATAGATATTTTCAGCTAGTCGATTGGCAAAACCATCAAGAACTCGGTCAACAACTTTACTTGGATCATTGTATCCTGGATGGTCAACCGTTACGACAATAGAATCAGCTTCACCGTCCACAACACTTGCCATCTTCGGCATCTTATCAAAATCACGAATTCCTATTCCAGCGATCATCACAATTAGGCGATTGTATTCCAGTTTGCGTACTTCAGATAGTAAACTTCGAAGCGCTACAGGGGTATGAGCATAATCAAGAATAATTTTTCTTCCAACAGTACCACTCTGGATGAGCTCAAATCTTCCTTCAGGATTTTCAATGTGAGATAAGGCATGTACGATTTTTTCTACTGAAAAGTCTGCTTCAAGCGCTACACATACAGCTGCCAAAAGGTTTGCCACATTGTAGTCACCAAAGACAGGTGTGCGAACCTTAAATGTTTCACCCCTTATTTCCAAATCAAATAGTGAACCATTGTCATTTACCTTTATATTTGTTGCTACTACATCGGCATTCGAATCATTCGATAGGCTATATGTGAAAATGTTCCCTTTAAATGTTTCGAGAATTTCAGTAGCCATTTCAAGGTCGTCTACATTTACTACTGCAGTTTTCACTTGATTAAACAACTTCAGCTTTGCTCTTTTGTAATTTTCAAAGTTTCTATGGTACTCGATATGTTCTGGAGACAAATTTGTATGTATGCCTACATCAAATAGGATACCCTCGACGCGCTTTTGTTCCATGGCAATCGATGATACTTCCATCGCAACTGCCTTATCACCGGATGCATACAAATGGTCAAAAATATCATGAATGTCTGATGACTCAGGAGTGGTTGGCGTACTTTGCATAAAATCCATTTTACTTTTTGAAGTCCAAATACCGGTCGTACCAATGGATCCGGTTGGTAACCCTAAGTTATTTAGTAATGACTTAACATAAGCTGCAACTGTCGTTTTTCCATTTGTACCTGTAACACCTACTGTGAATAGATTCTTGTACCTGTGATCATGAAAAGTAACAACCAATTTAGCAACAGAAACCCGTACATGATCAACATATAAAAATGTGCAATCTGGGTATCGCTGACTGATATCTCTTAATGCTTTTTCATTATCGCCAAGGAAAACCGTTGCGCCTTGTTTGACTGCATCCTCCATGAAATAATGCCCATCATCATTTTCACCTGCAATACAAACAAAGGCAGACCCCTCGACAACTTTTCGTGAATCATACGTAATCGATGAAATACAGTTTTGTTTCCTACCATATATTTTCAAAATACCTATTCCATTGTCTTTTCCGAAGTTAATATTCATAGTTGCACCTCGCTACTGTTTTCATCATAGATATTAGAAAAGCTCAGGGCGCCTTGAAAGATACGAGAATCATAAGCAGAGCGGATGGGTTTCCCACACGGAAGCGAACTGCTTATGTCTCGAGTGTCTAGGCGCTGGAGCTGGACGTGACTGATGATGTATCCTTGCTTATCCACAGTGTTCCAAATTTATTATTTCCTAAGCAACAAGAAAGACCTAACAGTTTATTTATATTTAACTCAACTTTCGCAGACTGAAATAAGTAGATGATCCCTGAGATAGTTGAATAAGCCCGCAATCCATTGTTATAGTTGACACAAAACCTATAAACTGCGACGTAAGTGCTGGGTTGTTTTCCGCTGCGGACCGTTGCTTTCCTCGGGCACGGCTTCAGCCTCCTTGCCCCGGCAAGGGGTATGCCGACGTTGTCCGCAAAGGACGGTTTTAGTCGGCCCTCATCATTAATCACTCCCTGCGGGGTCTTCAGACTCGTGCTGGTCCCGCAGGAGTCAACGGTCCTCCGCTCCAAACAACTTCCATAAATTGCTGGCTGCCTGTGTGATATAAACAATCAAATAAATTGAAATTGTTAAGCTCAACCCTAGTGAAGGAAATCCACGTAGACTCCTGCGGGAACAGCGAAGACGATGAGACCCCGCAGTGAGCGGTCTTTGCGATCGAGGAGGCTCATCGCGAGCCCTAAGGTGCGCGAAGTGGATTTCCGGAACGGTTGTCCAACCACCAAACATAGCAGTTACGTCGCATTTTATATCAGTTACGACAAGGTAAATAGCAACAAGTTTTATGAAAAGACATATTTGTAATTCGTGTCAAGTACCATATTTCAAGTGCTATAAGTATTACAGTTTATTGAATTCACCATGATGATCTTTGTGCGAAAGTTGAGTTTTTAAGTATAACTTATTTTTCCCCACAGAAAAACATGCTATACGCATCAAGATTTATATACTGTTCTATTTGGATCTCTCCCGATCCTCTTGTTTTACAGCCTTATAAAAAGAGGCGCCCATCAGCATTATAACTATTGAAAAAGGTAAAGCAGCAATGATTAGGACGTTTTGCAGCCCCTGTGTACCACCAAAATAAACTACAATTGCTGCCATTGCGGATTGTGCTAACCCCCAAACAACTTTCACTGAATTTGAAGGGTTTATATGTCCAGCTGTACTTAGCATCCCAAGTACAAACGTTGCTGAGTCAGCCGATGTTATGAAAAATATCGCTACTACAAGAATAGTTATGATCGACATCAACGTTCCTAACGGATAGTTTTGTAAAACACCAAATGTGGATGTTTCTAGTGATAAGTTAGATATAGTTGCAATACCATTTTGTTCCAGATTTAGTGCTGAAACTCCAAATACTGCAAAGAAGATAAAGCATACCAATGAAGGTACAATTAATACACCAAGCATAAATTCTTTCACGGTTCGACCCTTTGAAATTCTTGCGATGAAGATACCAACAAATGGTGCCCATGAAATCCACCATGCCCAGTAAAATACCGTCCAGCTGTTTATCCAGGAACGGTTATCCCCATCTAATGGAGCTAAATGAAAACTCATATCAAAAAAGTTGGAAATATAACCACCAAGTGTGCTGGTAAACATATTCAAAATATATAACGTTGGTCCGACAATAAACAAGATAAGTAGTAATACAAATGCTAACCCCATATTAATATTACTCAAGTACTTGATACCGCGACCAATTCCTGACCAGGCAGAGGCAATAAATAATGCAGTTGCAACCGCAAGAATAATTAATAGAACCCCAAAGGAATCAGGAATTCCAAATAAATACGATAAACCACCATTTATTTGTGCCGATCCAAACCCAAGTGTAGCCGCCACTCCTACCACAGTTGCTACAACAGCCAGTGTATCAATCAGTTTACCTGCAATTCCCCGCATTGCTTTTTCACCAAATAGCGGTTCAAGAGTAGCACTTATTAGGCCAGGTGCTCCCCGGTGAAACTTAAAGTATGCCAATACCAGCGCAACAATTCCATATACAGCCCATGCATGGACACCCCAATGAAAAAATGAATATTGAAGTGCTTCTTTAATTGCCGCGTCTGACCCAAGTTCTGCGCCAGGTGTACTCTTAAACGCATGAGAAATAGGTTCCGCTGTTGTCCAGAAAACCAATCCCATCCCCATTCCTGCGCTAAACAACATAGCAAACCATGAGATCAAGCTAAATTCAGGTTTATCTCCATCCTTACCTAGCTTCACCTTACCGAACTTGGAAAAAATTAAATAAACACAAAAAACAAGCATGATCATAATTATAATTAAATAATACCACCCAAAATGCACTGAAATAAATGTAGTTGCCGCTGCAGTAGTATCCTGCAAGTTACTTGGCGCAACCGAACCCCAAATAACTACCGCTGCGCAAACAATAAGTGCATACCAAAAAACAATTGTTACGTTTTTCACCATTTCACCTCAAATTTAGATAATTATATGTATAAAGTTTACCTTATTGATAAAACTTATTCCCTTAATCGAGCAGTACAAAACAATTTGCACTATCGTTGTCAATATGGTCAGAGCTTCTGTACAATATAAAAAACAGGAGGTAATCGTGATGAAAAAGTTAGTACCACATATCAGAATTGAAAATTGCAAGAAAGAAGTGGAATATTATCAAAAGGCATTTGGAGGGGAAATTAAAAACACACAGCTTTCAGATGGCATCGAAATGTTTAAAGGCCATGAAGGCAAATACATTCATGCTGAGCTACATATAAACGAAAATTGCATTATTTATTTTGCAGATATTTTTGGTGATCAATTAGTTAACGGAAGTAATATGCTACTTGGACCAGACCTTGACAGTGAAGAAGAAATTACGCAGATCTATAACTTCTTAGCTGAGAGCGGAGAAATAAAAATGGAATTACAAGATACATTTTGGGGGGCAAAACACGCCATTGTGAAAGATAAGAACGGTATTTCCTGGGAGCTAAATTATACCAAGTAGATAGAAACTTAGGCAATGGTACATCTGTCACTTGGCGAAGCGTTATTGCCAAGTGACAGATTTTCACATCTTTACTTTTTGAAAATAATCAATCAACCCTAATGCGCTTACTTGCATATCTAAATTAATTAAGAAGTAAACATCATGATCCTGTGGGACATTTAGACCTTGCAAATGTTCCTTCACACGATATAACAACCTTGTCGCAAGTTCAGCATAGCCTCCACCTGCAGAGAAAACTCTTTCTCCCTCTTCCATAAAAACATCCAACCAGTTGGATACCTGATCTAAAGCTTGATCAATCTCATTTGTCATTCCAAAATGACCATAATAAATCCGATCCACATTTATATCTCTAATACGGTTTATAGACTTTTGCATAGCTACAGGATCAAAATGATTGGGTGATGTAGATGGTAAGAAAAAGGCAATTCCATCCCGAATTAACTGATCGTAGCGGATTCCAATCGTATCTCCAGTAAAAATTCCATTGCTAACCGGATCATAAATACTAAAGTGATGTTTGGCATGACCAGGCGTGTCTAAAAATTCAAGCGTACATTCGGGACCAATTTTCAGTTCATCCCCTTCGCCTTTTATTACTAATTTATCTTCAGGTACAGGCACGATTGGATCAAACAATTCTGCGAAACTTTCCCCGTATACAGCACGGGCACCTGCTGCAAGCTTTTTAGGATTGATTAAATGGCGTTCCCCTTTAGGATGAACAATCACCTTGGCATTGGGACAATCCTTCATTAATAAACCAGCACCACCAGCGTGATCCAAATGAATATGTGTAACGATAATATACTTTATATCTGTCAAAGAAAATCCCAGCGAGTCTAACCCATCCTTTACATATTTAATAGATGGGCTTGGTCCTGTCTCGACTAAAGTAAGCTCTTCCTCGTCAATCACGTATGTACCAGTTCGTTCTGGTTTTCCGAGGTCAAATCCGTCAATCAAATAGATCCGATTGTCTAATCGGATAGGTTTTTTATTCTCCATCACTGTACCTCCCAAAAACTTAATTGTTTCTTATAATTATAACATCTCACCGTTAATTTGTGTGTTTGTGTGATGTTGTTAATGGCTTGTTTACTTGCCCAAAATAATTCGGTATAATACATCAAAAATTTAACATACTAAGAAATATTAACCATTAGGAGGTTTTTAGTATGAAAAGTTTTTTTTACTTCGTATTAACAATTATAGTGTTGGTTGCAGTAACCATGAACACGGATGAAGGACAAGAAGATGCGAGTCAAGTCGAACCTGGTCACAAGGAAAACTCAGTCCATGTGACGAATAGTATGTCTTCTACACTATCTAACGGACTTGATAAAGTCCTTGTTTCCTTAGATAAATTACAAACAGTAGTTGAAAACTCTTCAAAAGACACAAAACAAATAGAAAATGCAGCGGAAAAGCTAGGTGAAAATTGGGACCAAATTGAAAAACAAGTAGAAGAAAATTACCCTGAGGATTATAAAAACATAGAAAAAAGCTTATATCCATTGCTTGCAGAGGCAAAAAAGGAACATCCTGATTTGGCAAATCTTAGACAGTTAATTGAAGCTACAACTAAAAAGGTAGAAGCTTTTAAGAAAAGTATAGGTGAAACTGCCTCCTAAGCAAGATGAATAAGAAGTTCAATTCAGTACAAAATAACTTCGACTAATTTTAAGGAGGCTTTTATAGTGCAATTTCAAAATGAACAACAAAACCAACAAGGAACATCTCAAATGCCACCACAGGTAAGCCATGGCGGACATGAACTTTTCGACGCACATGAAGCATTATCAACATTGACAGGTGGATTGGAACAATATTTACTGTATGAACAGCATATCAAAAGTCCTGAATTAAAAACGATGCAACAGCGCCATCGCACATTTTTGACTCAGCTTTATAATACAATCGTTGAAACCATGAAAACAGGCCAAGAGCCGACTGTCAAAACTCAAACGTATAATATGGAACAAAGCAATGATGTCATTTATGGAATGCAACCAACAGCACCAAAGTCTCCAAGTCAAAATGTTAGTCAAATAAATGATGAATGTGTATCAGGTTATATGCTAGGAGTAATGAAATCAACCGCTTCAGCATTCACCATGACTTCACTCGAGGTTACTAACCCTGTTCTCAGACGTGTATTCGCTGACAGCGTTCCGAATATCGTCGAAATGGCGTATGAAGTATTTTTATTTCAAAATAAAAATCAATATTATCAGGTTCCACAATTACCACCACAGGATATGCAAACAATCATGAACAGCTTTGCACCTGTCCAAGGAACCATGCCACACTAAAAAGAAAAAACGAAGCTTCTAGGAGCCGTAGACACAACAAACAAAAACTACCTATTCGAAATTACGTGAGTAGGTAGTTTTTGTTCAATAAATACTGGTTAGTGCCGAGTACTGAAATTAATCCAACAATCGATTAGTGGCGTCTACTTCAAGTATTCTAGTTGGTTCTGAACTGCCATCACGTACGCCTTCTCCACCGCAAACACTACATTTGTACTGCCAGCCTTCATCGTCTGCGAGCATACCAGTTCCTTCGCACGCTTTACATGTATTATTTCTCTCGACCATCTCATTCATCCCTTTCCAGGTTGATTTAAACAGGCACTAGTTAGTTTCCAACTTACATGTGAAAATATACATAATAAAAACCGCCTAGTTGCAAAATACAACTAGACGGTACTGTTTTTCAATAAAGTGAACATTATAGTGAGTGATACCAGACTCCGTCTACAATACTCCACGCATGTATGTTTGGATTTTTTTGGTAAAGGCGAATAAGACGAAACCAAGAATAACGGCAATTCCACCAATTACACCAAAGTAAATGATCTCTGTCGATGGATCATATAATTTAACAACTTGAGCATTTACTGCCTGTCCAGCTGCATTAGACATGAACCAAAGACTCATGGTTTGTGCTGAAAACGCAGAAGGCGCGAGTTTCGTTGTAGCTGATAATCCTACAGGAGATATACAAAGTTCCCCGAGTACAACTAGGAAGAAACTAAGAACGAGCCACCATGGACTAACAAGCGTATCGGTACCATTTATTACGGCAGGGAAAATTAATACCATAAATGATATTCCCCCAAGGATAATACCTAAAGAGAACTTCGTCGGTGTTGATGGTTGACGATCCCCAAGCTTAATCCACAAACCAGCAAATACTGGTGCTAGGAAAATAATGAATAGTGGATTCAATGACTGAAACCATGATGCATATAGATCTATACCTGCGAAACTTAGTTCTGTTCTTTCTTTAGCATATAATGCTAAGATGATTGAACCCTGCTCTTGAATTGCCCAGAATACCATAGATGCAATAAACAACGGGATATAAGCAAGGATACGGGATCTCTCGTCCTCATTCGTTTTCGGACTGCGGTACATCACAATAAAGTATGCAGTAGGAATTGCTATTCCCAAAAAGCTAACTAGGTAGGTGAATGTTGTAATCGTTAAAATATTAGTTGGAATAGTAATAGCAAGTAAAATAGCTATAATGACTGCACCTATTCCAAACTTTTTAATAACCTTTTTCTTCTCTCCGTCCTCTAGCGGGTTTGGTACATACGTTCCAGCAAGACCGAGGTATTTCTTTCGGGTTACTAGGAAGACAACTAGACCAAGGAACATTCCGAATGCTGCAATACTAAACCCGTAATGATAGCTGTATTTCTGGCCGACTGTACCAACGATAAGTGGTGCGATTAATGCACCCATGTTAATTCCCATATAAAAAATACTAAAGCCAGAGTCCCGGCGGTTATCTTTTGGACTATACATGTCACCAACGACGCTTGAAACGTTAGGCTTCAACAATCCTGTACCAATAATAATGAAAAACATCGATAGGAATAATCCTGAAACTCCCATTGGCAATGAAAGAACGATATGACCAATCATGATCAATACCCCACCATAGAAAACGGTTTGCTGGGTACCTAACAATCGGTCGGCAATCCATCCGCCAATAACCCCTGTCATATATACAAGTGCACCATAGATAGCCATGATGGAAGTAGCAATTTCCATACTAATTCCGAGTCCACCATCAACAACTTCTGTGTACATATAAAATAGTAAGATAGCGCGCATTCCATAATAAGAAAAGCGCTCCCAAAACTCAGTAAAAAATAGTGTGAATAAACCTTTTGGCTGTCCAAAAAATCCACGTTGCGGGACACTCTGGACAATCTTCTGTCGATCAAATTTCGTCATGATGTTTATAAGCTCCTTTTAATATGTAATAAAGAAAAATTTTCTGTTAATTAAATCGATACTTCTACAGTAAAAATTGCAATAGAACCATGATATTCCGCCTTTTTTCAATTGTCAATTGACGCAAATTTTTAAACTATCTTAATAAAATTTCTTTTTACATTTACATTACATATATGTACAATCTATGAATAAGCTTGAATCATTGACGATTTTCAGTTAAACTAAAATATCTTAGTTCATGATTATAAAAAAATGGAAGTTTGAGGTGAAAACAATGAAGAATAAACCTACTACAAAGATGGGATTCTTTTTTGTTGCGGTACTTTTACTATGGATTAAATCTTATTTAATATATGTCTATGAATTTAACCTTGATATTCAAAATGGGATACAAGAATTTCTTTTATTCTTTAATCCTCTTAGCTCTGCCCTTCTATTTCTTGGTTTGGCCTTGTTTGCAAAAGGAAAACGGGCTGGTATCTGGATTATTATAATAGACTCTCTGATGAGTTTTATGTTATATGCTAATGTTGTATACTACCGTTCCGCTGCCGATTATATTACGTTACCAACACTTACACAAACTAGTAATTTCGGAAGTCTTGGTGGCAGTATTGGTAGCTTAGTAGCTTGGCATGATTTGTTTTATGCTGTAGACATCATTATTCTTATTGCACTCTTTATGTGGAGTAAAAATAATTGGTCAATTAGTCGTATGCAAAAGAAAAAGCCTTTGCTAGTTCTTGCTGCGGGAGTTATGGCATTTTCTATTAATCTAGGATTAGCTGAAGCAGATCGTCCACAACTTTTAACAAGAACCTTTGACCGTAATTACATTGTGAAGTATTTAGGATCCTATAATTTTGCCATTTATGATGCGTTTCAAACCTTACGCTCATCAACGCAACGTGTACTTGCGGATAGTAGTGATATTACAGAAGTAGAAAATTATACAAAAAACAAATTTGCTGAACCAAATCCAGAGCTTTTCGGAGCTGCTGAAGGCAAAAATATTATCAAAATTCATCTAGAATCATTTCAAACATTTTTAATTGATTACAAATTGCACGGTGAAGAAGTCACACCATTTTTAAATTCATTAGTGCATGACCAAAGCAAGAACTTTACGTATTTTGATAACGTCTTCCATCAAACAGCACAAGGAAAAACAGCTGATGCCGAGTTGATGTTGGATACATCCTTATATCCATTACCTCAAGGTGCAGCGTTTGTAACAAAGGGTAATAATGATTATCAGGCACTGCCTGCGATATTAAAACAAAGACAAGGTTATACATCAGCTGTATTTCATGGTGATAATAAAAGTTTTTGGAATCGTGATGAGGTTTATAAACAGTTTGGGGTCGATAAATTCTTTGATTCCAGCTATTATGATATGAATCAAGAGAATGTGATCGGATATGGCCTAAAAGATAAGCCATTTTTCAAGGAATCAATACCATTGCTTGAATCGTTGGAAGAGCCTTTTTATGCTCACATGATGACATTAACGAATCATCATCCATATTTAATCAGTCCAGAGGAAGCTTCTATTAAACCCGCTGAAACTGGTGATCCATCCGTCGATCGATATTTCCAAACTGCACGATACTTGGATGAAGCGTTAAAGCAATTCATTGGTGACTTAAAAGAATCAGGGCTGTACGAGGATTCTGTTATTATGATTTATGGAGACCATTATGGTATTTCGGAAAATCATAATGCTGCTATGGAAAAAATCACTGGTGAAGAAATTACAGAATTTAAAAATACACAATTACAACGTGTTCCAGTTATGATTAAAGTTCCTGGAGTAGATGGTAAGGGAACCAATCATGAATACTCTGGCCTGATCGATATTATGCCGACATTGTTACATTTAGTTGGTATTAATGCACAAGACTACATTCAATTTGGTACGGATATGTTTTCAAAAGGACACAAAGAATATGTATCCTTCCGTGATGGAGATTTTGTCACACCAGAATACAGCGTAGTTTCAGGGGAATTTTATGACAATGAGACTGAAGAAAAAATTGAACCAACAAAAGAAATGAAGGAATTGCAAAAAACAGTACGTCATGAGCTTGGTCTTTCTGACAAAGTACTATACGGTGATCTATTGCGGTTCTACACACCAACTACAAATTGGGAACCTGTGGATACATCGGAATATTCATACGGTAAAAACGCTACACAAGAAAAAGAATAGTAAGTAACAAATTATAAAAAGTAATCAAGTGAGAGGTCATTCTCATTTGATTACTTCTTTTTTGTTTAAAGCTCTTTTCGTAAGGTTTATTGCTATTTAATCCTTGCGAAAAATTGTGTCATAACATACCGCTCCGGAAATACACCACGCTGGCATGGCGTTTGACTTTCGCTTCGGGCGTTGCCGCACTATCGTAGTTTACCCGATTTTGTGGCAAAAACAACAATCTTTTGAAAACAGCCTTGTTTAAGGATGTAACTTTTGCGCATACTAAGCAAAACTTTTTGCACTGAAACAAGCATAAAAGGTTTTAAAGAAATCAATAGTAGAAAAAGAGGTGAATCACATGGGAAGAGATGAACATAATCATTCAAAAGGTAGAAATCATTTAGCGCAGACTCCAAAGAGTAATATTAAACCAGATGGAAGAGATGTTGAATTTATCGAAGAGTTTGCCGACCACGCTGATAAGGAAGCGCAGGAAAGAAGTCAGGCTGCAGACACGCGTGCGAAAAAGAAATAATGGTGGGAGGTCAAGTAATGCAACAATACCTGTGCCCAAATTGTAAAACGAATCGTTCCAGGTTTAATTTAATAGAACAAGTAGCGAAACCTGTAAAATTAGACCCTCAAACTGGCGAAGTTGTGAATGATTACTCGAGCGACAGTGTGGAAGTATTCCATACACAGTACAATGGGCCCAAATACAAGATTCAATGTGGATCATGTGGGCTTGTTGAGGATGAGCGGGCTTTCGTGAAGTATGCTGAATATAACCGCAATTCATAAGAAGAACAGTATCTCTCCATTCGGGAGATGCTGTTCTACATTAAGCTACTAGTTTTCCACCCAGGCATCTTTTGAATACCCACGCTGTTCCCAAAAACCAACATGTTCATTTTCAATAAGTTCAATTCGATTCAACCACTTAACTGATTTATATGCATACATTTTAGGAACAATAAGACGGACCGGGCCACCATTTCTTTTACTGATAAGTTCACCGTCAATCAACATCGCGATCATAACATCATCAAGCATCGCCTGTTCAATCGTAAGTGTGTCTGTATAAACCTCATCGGCAGAATAAAACTTTATATATTTTGCATCCTTTTTTACTCCCGCTTCTTGTAAAAACCGCTTTAATGGAATACCTTCCCATGTAACATCATAAACGCTCCAACCTGTAACACAATGGAAATCACTTACCTGTACATCCCGTCCTACCTTCAAGAATTCCTTCCAGGCGTACGTTTTCTGTTGATCAACGAGTCCATCGATTGTGAAACTCCAATTTTCATTTGTTAATGTTGGCATTTCTGTAATCGTATAATAACGAAATTGACCATTCCGCCCCCCACCAATAGGAGGTTTTGATTTCGGTTTAGGTGTTGGTAGCGGTTCAAAATGGTTTGCTTTTACCTTTGTTGAGAAATCACCAACTGTCGGAAAATAAGTTTTAAACCAACTTCCAATGAAAGGTAAGGTAATAACCGCTATAAGTCCACCTGTGAGTTTTCTTAAAAATGTGCGTCGCTTCAATATGGGATTATGTTCTTCGACAGGTATTGGACGCGTAGTCTCACTTTGACTTTGATTTTTTTCAAGTCTTTTAAACCATTTGCTGCGCGTAACACTATGGTAAACAATATACGGTACACCAACCCATGTTGCCAAATCGTGAATAAACAACATGAACGAACTAATAAACGGTGGAAATGCACGATGAAAAGTTAAGAATAAGCCGGAAACAATCAATGCCACCAGTACCATAAGGACAAAGAAAAGGTTATTGCGGTGGTTCAAACGCTGCCGTAGCCTTTTCAAATGTCTTTTAATCTTGGGGAAATAAAAGAAAAGTGGTAACATGCTCACAAGCCCTATCCAGATATGGACATTTTTAACATCCACACGGATACCTGGAAAGGCAGAACGAAAATCAATAGAAAATAGGACAAAGCCAGTTAGTGTTAATAACAGAAATAAAACTGCATTTGCGTGATGAATTCGAATAAGTTTTTTTCCGAAATTTAAGTTTCGTTTAAAAAATAATTTCCAATTCATGCTTCTCTCCCCTTTTAATTACAATCAGACTATAAAACAAGTATAAACCCTATATGACACACAAGTACATAAGAAAAGCTCAGTGCGCCTTGAGAGACACAAAAGCATAAGTGGAGCAGTGCAGTGTGGATGCATTGCCCACACGGAAGCGAACTGCCTTTGTCTCGAGTGTTTAGGTGGGCTGGAGATAGACAGATAATCGGCAAAATTTTATCCTTTCTTTGCTCATAAAAAAACCGGGCTTTTAAAGACCCAGCTAGAGAAACAACTTATATTATTATCAAAATACACCAGCTGATTATCCGCCGATTGAAGCCCAATCCTATCCTGGCAGATTAAAACTTATGCTTCGTTTTTCCCTGATAGAAAAACGAAGCATCACCTTGTCTTTAATAGCTGAGATTAAGGAAGAAATCCCTATGATGTATAACTAACGTCCTTCTTTCGGATTGCGTATGTATCTTTTTCATCAAGTGAATCAAAGATCAAAAATTGCCTGAGTTTTTTGCCATAAACATGAATTGTAATTGCAGTTTGATCGCCATCAGCTTCAAGAATGTGGCAATCGGCTGGTGGTAAAAGTTGAGCAGTACTTTGTTCACTAACAGTTAACGAACCCGTGTGATAAAGCTTTCTAATTTTATTGGAAACTTTCTCTACCTGTAAATAATTATCAACCTTGATACGTCCAGCATAAACGCCCTCCACGCCCCAAGTACCGTCATGGTCATGTAATGGTGTGCATTGACCAGGCTTCCAAACAAGTGCGATCACCTCGAAACGATCTTTTGGGTCATGATACAACGAATATCGTGCATAGTGATTTTCATCAGACTGTAATTCATCCATTTGTAACCATGATTTTGTACGAACCAGTTTACCAACAAGTATTTCGGCCTCTGTCACCCTTTTAGCATCTTCATCATTATTATTAACGACCTCTGTCATTTCCTTTACAAAATCAGAAAGGTCATATGGGTTTTTAATCTTTTCCAAGGGAAAGCCTCCTCTATTTCGTACTCTACTTTTATAGTAGCATAGGAATTAAGTGAATTAAAGTCCGCATATGCTACCGTTTACTTTACACACGGTAAGCGGTTTCATATAATAGGAGTAATGATTGCATATTTCAGGAGGGGTAAAATGACTCAAACGGAAGAAGGAACCCTACTTTGGGAACCAAGTGAAAAGAGAAAAAAAGATTCTGCTATTTATCAATATATGAACTGGCTACAAAAAAATAAAAATCTACACTTTGAGGATTACCATTCACTATGGAAATGGTCAGTCGATGAGCTGGAGATTTTCTGGGAGTCATTATGGGAGTATTTTAATATCCAATCAAAAAAAGATTACAACAACGTGTTAACGTCACATAAAATGCCTGGTGCGAAGTGGTTCATGGGCTCAGAAGTCAATTATGCAGAACATATTTTCAGGAATCGTGATCGCCATAAACCAGCTATTATACATACATCTGAAGTTAGGGATCAGAAAGAGGTTTCCTGGGATCAGCTTTATCAAGATACCGCAGCATTGCAATTAACATTAAAATATTTGGGTGTGGTAAAAGGCGATCGTGTTGTTGCCTATGTAGCGAATATCTATGAATCTGTCGTCGCATTCCTAGCAACGGCCAGTCTTGGCGCAATATGGTCTAGTGCGTCACCAGACTTTGGTACACAAAGTGTCATCGATCGCTTTAAACAGATAGAGCCTAAAGTGATGATAACGGTGGATGGGTATCGATATAGTGGGAAAGACTTTGATCGCACAGATGTCGTAAAAAGCATTCAATCAGAACTTCCTACATTAGAAGCAACCATTGCGATACCATATCTGAATGACAATGCAAGCTTTGATGGATTTAAAAATGTAACTAATTGGAAACATGCTGTCAACTCGGGAAGAGAACTTACACTTAACTTTGAACATGTCCCGTTTAACGACCCGCTTTGGGTGTTGTTTTCATCTGGCACGACAGGAAAACCTAAACCCATTGTTCAGAGTCAAGGCGGTATTTTAATGGAACACATGAAAGCTTTGACCTTCCACGCTGACCTGAATGAAGATGACCGTTTCTTTTGGTTTACGACGACTGGTTGGATGATGTGGAACTACCTTGTAAGTGGATTACTTACTGGCAGTACTATTATTCTATACGATGGCAATCCAGGTTTTCCAGATAAGAAGATGCTTTGGAAGTTGGCGGAACAGACAAATATGACTGTCTTCGGAACCAGTGCAAGCTTTATAACCGCCTGCATGAAAGATAACTTTGCTCCAAAAGATGAGTTTAATTTACGTAGTTTAAAAAATATCAGCTCGACTGGTTCACCATTACCACCAGAAGGATTTCAGTGGTGTTATGACAATGTGAAAGAAGATTTATGGATTGCTTCAGCGAGTGGCGGAACCGATGTATGCACTGCATTTATATTAGGCGTGCCTATCTTGCCCGTATATGCTGGAGAATTACAATGCCGTGGTCTTGGAGCTAAGATTGAAAGCTTTAATGATGATGGAAAAGCTGCGATAAACGAGGTTGGTGAGCTTGTTTTAACAGAACCGTTTCCATCTATGCCAATCTATTTTTGGAACGATGACGATGGCAGTCGTTTACATGAAAGCTATTTTGATGTGTTTCCAGGAATTTGGCGCCACGGCGATTATCTTAAAGTGACTGATCGACATACATGTGTTATTTATGGAAGATCAGACGCCACTATAAATCGCGGTGGAATTCGAATTGGAACAAGTGAGATCTACCGGGCAGTTGATCAAGTCCCAGAAGTGGCTGATAGCTTAATCGTTGATATTCCTGTTGGAAATGGTGATTCTTACGTTCCGTTGTTTGTTTTGATGAAGGAAGGTAAGGAACTGACAGAAGACATAAAGCAGGGCATTAAAAAGCAGATTAGAACACAGTGTTCACCAAGGCACACGCCTACCGGTATTTACAGTGTTCCTGATTTACCAACAACATTAAACGGTAAAAAGTTGGAGATACCTGTTAAGAAAATCTTAATGGGGAAGTCAGTAGATCAAGTTGTTAATCAAGGCTCTTTGATTAATCCGAAAGCATTAGATTACTTTGTGAATTTTGCAAAGGAGCAAGAGAAAGTAAATTAATACAAATCTAAAAAGCCACGGTTTTGACCGTGGCTTTTTAGTGTTATTTCACATTTTTTTCAATTTAGCCAATAGCCTATTATCGCGCAATAAGGTAATAAATACTTCCAATGCTTTTGTTTGGAAAGGTGACTTCGTGACAATAGAGAATTGCCTAAAAAAAGGAAGACCCTTACTGTTCAATATCCTTAATTCACCATTTCTCAATTCCTTTTGGACAGCCCATTTGGATAACAAACTGATGCCTAGACCGGCCTCTACTGATTCTTTAATCGGTTGGGTGCTTCCAAAGCTCATCAGCTTAGTTGGTGTTAGTGCAAGTTGCCCAAACATTTTTTCTGTTGCCTCACGAGTACCAGAACCCTTCTCACGCACAATCCATGTTTCTTTATTCAAGTCATTACTATCTACAGAACCTTTTTTATTCCCCAGAACATGTCTAGAGGCTGCCACAACAACCATTTGATCCTCAGCAAACTCTTCTACTGTTAATTGCTGGTCTTTAAAATGTCCTTCAACAATTCCCACATCCAATTGATAGCTATTAACTAAAGAGCCAATTTCAGTTGTATTACCAATTGTAACGGTGGGTTGGATGTCCGGATAAGTCTTTTGCAAATTAGCAATAATATGAGGAAGTACATATTCACCAAACGTGTAACTTGCGCCAATCGAAATTGGGCCGCTTGCTACATTCGTGACATCATCAACAAGGGTTTGCATTTTTGTATAAAGTCCTAAAATTTCTTTTGCATGATGATAGACAATTTCCCCAACTTTATTTAATCGAACGTACTTGTTACTTCGTTCTAATAATCTCGAACCAATATTAGTTTCAAATGTACGAATATATTGACTGACTGCAGGCTGTGTCATGTGTAATTCTTCTGCTGCCCGCGTGAAGTTCTGTGTTTCTACCACCGTCACAAATACTTGTAAATGTAGATCCATCTCATCCCTACTTTATTTATTTTATTTCCATCATAACACTTTACTTATTATAACTATTATAATAATTTATTTTTCTTATAGATAAAAGTCATTTATTCTTAATTAGGGAGGTGTTTCAATGACTTCAGAAAGATTTAGATGGATAGGCGGAGTAGCATTCACTTTTTTCATAGCATTATTAGGTTATTTGTTAGCAATTGTACCTGGATTCAATCAAATCGGACAATTAGCTTGCGCGATAATAATTGCTGTTGTCTATCGCCAATTATTTGGATATCCGGAGGTAATCAGGTCAGGTATTGCATTTTCTTCAAAGCGGTTACTGCGGGCAGCAATCATTTTATATGGTCTTAAATTGAATATTGATACCGTTTTCCAGGATGGCTTAGGGTTACTTATCCGAGATGCGTTGGTCATTACTTTTGCTATTCTTTTAACAATCTGGTTAGCTAAGGTATTAAAAGCAGACAAAACAATTTCCCTATTATTAGGGGTTGGAACAGGGATTTGTGGAGCTGCAGCAATAGCCGCTGTTGCACCACTAGTAAAAGCAAAAGATGAGGACACAGCTATTGGTGTTGGTATAATTGCACTAATGGGAACAGTATTTGCTATTGGTTATACCATAATCGGACCGCTTTTACCTATTTCTTCCATTGATTATGGCATCTGGACAGGATCCAGTATTCATGAAGTAGCCCAAGTGGCACTTGCGGCGGCACCAGCCGGCGATGATGCCCTAGCAATTGCTCTACTTGCAAAATTAGGTCGGGTATTTTTACTTATTCCAGTTTGTTTTATCTTTATTTATATCATGAAGCGAAAAAATAGAAGTTCTGAACAACCAGATGCAAAAATTGAATTTCCATGGTTCCTGCTTGGTTTTATCGCACTAAGCGTTTTAGGCAGCTATGTATTCGGTAATTCTATCCCGGTGTCTGAGAATGTCATGAATATCGTCTTTTCGATAACAAATTGGTTATTGACTGCCGCTATGGTGGGACTTGGTCTTAACGTTAGCCTTCGTGACTTGCGTACAAAGGCATTAAAACCACTAATTGCGATGACAATAACATCTTTGTTTCTGTCAATTTTATCGTATTTAACGATCTAACCTTTTCAATCTCTGAGTTACATAATAACCGAGATTGAATAATTAACTACAAGTGTGTTTCAAAAAGTCGGCAAATAAGAAACAAGAAAATCGCAGTTTATTATTTGGTGACTTTTTGAACATCCTTTACAAGTTGCTATCTACTTTCTTTTCACTGTGAATATCTATACCATTTAAAGCCTGAGTTGCCAGACGGTCGGCTTCCTTATTTTCTTTCCTACCAATTACCTCATAATTCGGATTGATTCCTAGTTCCTCTAATTTTAGTTCGATTCGGTCAAGCCAAGCATTTAGTTTTTCTTCATAACACGGCCATTCACCTAATAATTGTCTTAATACACCCTGTCCATCTCCCTTAAAAGTACACGGGAGGTGATGTACACCCACTTCCTCCAATTGCAATACCGCGAAATGGAGCGCTGTATATTCTGCTTCATTATTTGTTTCCATTGAATCAATAAATTGATTTGTTCTTAATCGATAGCTTGTATGGTTTTTTTGATAATAAATAACAACACCAAGTCCAGCTGTTCGTGTAGAACGGTCAAATCCACCATCAAAATAAACAATAACATTGTGAGCTTCTTGTTCGATAGTTTCCTTCAACTTACTAAATTCCTTTTGTGTCCATTCATTCCCCATTTCATCGATAATAACTGTTTCTTTCACGCGGCCTGTTTTCTCAATGTCAATTAGTATCTGCTCCATGGATTCTTGACTCGTCCATGCTGACTCAAACGCCAACTCTTCCGTCTTCTTCCCTTTATATAACCACTTTAATTTAACGTTCATTGTATTCCCAACCCTTCTGAATCCTTAATCTAGCCTACGTGTCTTAGAAATATACGTGAACTTATCTGTAATTGAGGGATGGATGCAAATAAATGAATGAAGCTACTGTCGAAACAGTCCCTCCAATTAAAATAGTAGTGTCCGTACCAATCTGATTAGCCAGCAAACCTGCTAATAGTGCAGCTACTGGCATAAGAATCCATGTCATAAAACGGCTGGTAGCTTGTACCCGGCCTAATAAGTAATCAGGAGTTAGCGTTTGCCTGATTGTGACAATGCAAGGATTCATCATCGAAACAGCTACCGTCCCCATCAGATTAAATAAAACCAAAGGGACATATGTATTAGAGAAACCAAATAAAATGATGGATACACCACCAGCAAAGGATGCAAGAAATAATATTCTTCGATAAGAAAATTTTTTTCTAAGGAAATTCGTTGCTAATGAACCAAAAATGGCACCTATCCCACCAATTGATAATAACCAACCAATCTGAGTAGTCGTCAGCTGAATAGTATCTTTCAAATAAAAAATCATCAAGGTAAGAAAAAGCGTTGTACCAAAAATGGATGCTAGCATTGCCAAGTTCGTAAATAATATTGGTTTTGTCCTAATGACAAAGTCAAATCCTTCTCTTATATCCTCTATAAATGTACGCTTCCCACGATTTTTAGTTTCAGCAAACCTTATATTAATACTTAAGACAGCAAAAAACGCAATGAAGAAACTGATGCTATTGACTAGCAATGCATACCCGGGGTTGTATAGACTTATCAATAATCCACCCAACCCTGGGGCAACCAAAATTGCCGTATTAAAAATTCCAGTGTTGATCGAGTTAACAGCATGGAGATCGTTTCGCCTTACCATATTTGGTACAGATGCAAATTGCGAAGTATTATAAATCTGGCTCAAGAAACCGATTACTAGGGCTCCACTATACAAGTGCCACATCTCTAACTGATCCAGTATAAAAAGAATGCCAATAAGACCTACAATCAAACCCCTTCCAAGGTCACATATAAGTAACAACATTTTCCTATTTAATCGATCGGAAAGAATTCCGGTGATAGGTTGCAATAGGATAGGCAGACGTTCTAAGGCTGCAACTGCTCCCATACTAAAAGGTGAACCAGTAATTGCAAGTACAATTAAAGGGATAGCAATCAGGTAAATTTGATCACCAAAAAATGAAATTAAGTTTCCTCCCATAAAGCGAAACACTGGATAGTTTTTTGATAGCTTCGGGAAATCGTCTTCCTCTATTACCTTAGCATGACTAATTTCCATACACATATTGCTGCAATTCCTTGGCCAAAGCGTCCAATGTATTCTGTTTCAATCTATATTTTGAGCCGTTAATATCAACTAACTTTGCTGACCGGAGGATTTTTAAATGATGATGAATGGTTGACTTTCCCATAGCCAACTTGCTCGTTATCGTTTGAAGGGTGCAATCGCCTTCAGCCAAATACTTCACAATTTTAAGCCTGACTTCATCACCAAGCGCTTTATGCTTATGCACTAAAAAGTTATCTGGCTGATAGACATCACCAGGGTGGATACTTTCATTCGAAACGGGATAGTAAAATACTTTTATTCCCTCGACATCCGCTACTATATTCCACGGACGATACACATATTGCGGAATAAGTAACACATGATACACACTTGGTTCTGGATGGTACGTGCTCCCACCTGTCGCCCATTCGACTAATTCTTCTGGTGACATTCTTTCTTGCATCTTCTTTTTTGCCCTAATGTCCCGTTCTAAAACAGCTTCAACCATATCCGCTTCGGGCTCAATAGCGGCCATATACCACCCTTCCATGATTAAACAAAGGTGTGTTATGAAAGCTTCCGTATCAACTGTACAAATGAATTCAATATAGGTAGGGAAAAACAAGTTATCTTTGGAAGCATCCTTTAATTTATTGATAGCTGCTCTATCTCCATATGCGGCTTTATTCCTGATGTCTTGATATTGTATCCCCAAATAAGGAATGCAATTATATTTCACCTGCTCGGGGGTTAGATTTCTTATGTAAGTTTTAAATTCAGCTAAATCCGTGAATTCTCTTTGATGAAGAAGTTGCAACAGCGATTTCCATGTATTATTTTCTTCAACATAGTTAAGATGTTCTAACATTTCATCTGACAAGGATTGTTTAATGCCCTTCCAGTAATCATCCTGTTTCTCCAATGTATCAATTAGTCTTGCATTTGTAACTGCCGCAATCCCTAGTGCACACTCCCATAATAATGAATGTTCTAATTTAATTTGATAGGTTTCTCTATTTCTACTTATCATACTTACTACATCCATATCGTCACCTCAATTAGTTGATTTAATTTTATTCTATACTTATAGAATTAATAATTCAATATTAATTGAATTTTATTTTAAAAAGATCACTTCGATCAATTCTTTAAAACTAGTTTACAGTCCGTTGTGCACCAAATACTGTTCCAACACAAAAAAACGCCACATAAAAAGGATCCAGCATCGGCGGCTGAATCCCCTTGTATACGCTACTATTCTATTTTTCTAAACTAACCTTCAACACACCGCTTGGTGTATCCGCCATAATAAATGTCTTGGAGGTTATCTCATTCTCCACAACCAACGTAACTTCTTTGTCTTTCAAAATATCGACTTGCTTTTTATTCAGTAACAATTTGCGTGGCTTCTTATCATTTTGAATATTAATTATGACACGTACACTTGAATCAAGTGCTTCTAAATCTTTTGTATGCACGGTTGCAGTACCATTATTTTTCTTTGGTGTAACAACAACTGTTGGTTGCTCTTCTTCACCAGGTAGCTCAGTTGTAGTAATAATACGTCCTTCTGGTCCATATTCAAATGGATTAGCTTCCGAACTATTCAAGCTTTCAATAAAGTCTACTGTAGCATCCAAATCGGTTGGTCCCATTTCAGGATTAACACCCAGTTCACTTATTGGACCAGTTGATGTTCCCATATAGTTATTCACTGTTAATGTATACGTTTTGTCCATATCAACAGGGGTTCCATCAGGTAATGTGATATCAACGACCTCATTTATTTCAGAATTCCATGTGTAATGGAATCCACTAATGCTGTAGTCCGGTCCATACTTTGCAGATAATTGTTCCTGAATAATAGGATAAAGGTCTGCACCTTTGATTTCAAACATCATTAATGTATTACCAAATGGTTGGATGTTATACAAATCACCCCACGTAACTTCACCTGCAAGTAAATCTGCTCGAATTCCGCCACCATTCATCATGGCAAAATCACTACCCATTGCTGCATTCATACCATCAGCAATTAAATTTCCTAATCCGTGATCTCCATCATTCGAATAATCACCTGTTAGATCTGTTGCATTGTATCCTATAACTTCACTCATAATTGGTCCAATTTGCTCAAGATATTTTTCTAAAATTGCCGTTACTTCTGGATTAGGTGTTACTTGACTTTGATCAACAAAAACAACTTCGGCTTCTTTTTTCACAATGTCGCCTGTAGTACGGTCAATCTCCAAATCAACATCCGCAAAAGCTTTTCCATATTCTGAAGCCTGTACGACTAATTTATTATCAACAACACCATCGACAACTTGATGATTATGTGCTGCAAAAATAACGTCTACTTCATCATCTACTTCATTTGCAAGATCAGCAGCTTGTCCAGTTGCACTAGCACCTGATTGCTCAGCAGGAATATGCGCTAACAAGACAATTGATTCAACGCCTTGTGTTTTCAGTTCTGCTACCGCTTCATTCACAGCTTCTGTATCATCAGTAAATGAAATATCTTGAATTCCTGCAGGCATTACCATACCTGCCGCTTCTTGTGTAATAACACCTACAAATCCAATCTTTTCCCCATCAATTTCTTCAACATAATATGGAGGCAAGAATGTTTCATTGGTATCTTTGTACACACAGTTGGAACATAATACTGGAAAGTTCATCCCATCATAGTTTTCTGTTCCAACACCTTCCGGATGCTCGCCACCATTAACCATGCGCAATAATTCTTCTGTACCTTCATCAAATTCATGGTTGCCAACTGTTCCAACGTCAAATCCGATTTCTTCCATAATCTCTACTGTTGGTTCATCTTGCAGTAGACCAGAAACTGGTGAGCTCCCACCAATCATGTCCCCAGCATGGACAACTAGCGTATTTGGATTGGTTTCTTCGCGCTCCTCAATAGCCCCTGCAACATAATCCATTTTTCCGTACATACCAAACGTTCCATCACTATCAGGGTCTAACTCATATTCTTGATCAATTTTTCCATGTAAATCATTCATACTTAGTAATTGTACCTTAAGATTATCAGGATTTTCTTCTCCGTCACCAACAAAGCTATATCCATAATCTAGTGCATTTTGCTCTTCCCAGAAAAATACTCGATTTTCTACTGGAACATCTGCCCAATCGGTTGGTAATACATATTTCATTGTGTCAGAGTTTCCGACGTATTTCGAAAATCCTTTTTGATCATCATTTGCTCGGAACTCAAACGGTAATTCAAGTAGTGGGTCTTCTGAATTCCAAATTCCAAGGCCAGCGTCTTTTGCTTCCTTGACAGCATTTTGATAAGTTGGATAAACTTCTTCGTCAAATGGTGCAATAAAGTATGTTACTGCATATCCTTGACGTACCATTTCGACGTTAATGTTTAAACCATCTTCTTTACGAATAATTTCCGCTAGCAATCTCCCATATTGATCAGTTGGCTCTTCTCCAATTTTGACCAATACTTCATCACCAGGTTGAAGCAGTTCATTCATATATGTTTTCGCTTCTTCTCCTAATGCTTTTTGGTTTTGATTAATCGCATCACGGGCAGGGTCGTCATTATGTGCTGTATATGTTTCTGGAGTATCCATGTTTAAGAAACGTACCTTTGTTCCTCCAAGAACAGGAGTCTCTATATGAATCGTGTCCCCATCTGTCACTCTTTCAACAGTAGATTCATAGACTCCAGCTGCAGATGGCGGTTCTGGTTGTTCTTCTGCCAACTCAATATCAGCTTGCTCAGTTGGAATAAGCTGGTACGCATTATATTGGCTGACAATTGCTGTAATTTCATACCACTTGTCCGCTTCAATTAATGAAGGATCAAGTGAACCTTCCATAACTCTTAACGTAGTTCCATTAAAGTCAGCGTCTACTACAGAAATATTGTATCCACCACCAGCAGGGGTTGAAGGAATATCATTGATGAAACCTGTCAATTGGACGAGTTCCCCTTCATACGCTTCTGCTACTGCTGGATCTTGAAGGTCCGCTAGAGAGATACTTTGCGCTTCAGGTAAGGCATGACCTTGCTCCAATACTTCAACCGAACTTGGGACAACTTCTTTCAAACCATTATACGACGCTAGCTCGCCTGTTACTTTAACTCTATCTCCTTCCTCTACATCAGGGATAGTGCCTTGCTCAAATGCGAACACATTAATGCCGCCTGTCTCGTCTTGTATGTAAGTAGTAAACTGGGCGCCATTACTAATTGAAGTATTATCAACTGTTACGATACCTTCCACTATTACAGCAGTTCCGTCACTTAAGTTTCGTGCATCTTTAATAGAATAGACCTCACCATCTGGATCTGGGTCAACAGGAGGATCTTCTGGATCAACTCCATTCATCGTATGTGAACCAAGATATGCAAATGTATTTGATGCATATTCTGCCCATTCTGCATTGTCATATGTTAAATTTGGTTTACTAATTGATGGGTTTCTCACTTGTGTCATATTTTCGGCAAAATCGTTGCCCGTTCCTATTTCACCGAAAACATCTAGTACTGTTCCACCTTTTTTTAATACTACTACATCATCCCCATTAAAATTAACAACAGATGAGTCCTGTAGGTCTGTTTGATTTAGAATGCTTGGGTCAGCACTTTTATGTGCAATAACAAAAACATCACCATGCTGCAATGTCCCTGACAATGTCACAGATTGACTTGCCTCTGTGGCACCATTACTATATAACTCTACTTGATAGTTCGATAGGTCTACTTCAGCACCGGTTCCATTATAGACCTCAATGGCTTTGTTATACGAACTTCCCTCGATGTACTCTGAAATAAATAACTCCTCTGCAACGGCTTCATTACTTTCAGCTGATACAGTTGTAGCTAAAATAGTAGAAAAATTCATAAAAACGAGCGTGAAAATAAGAAACAGATTTAACATCCTCTTAACAGTAGAATTCTTCATTGGTACCCTCCAATTATGATATATTTACATCACATTCCAATTGTAATAGGACATAATTAGAATCTGACACACTATTAATATGGCATAATTACTAGCTGGATACAATTCAATTTTTGTAAATTTATAGTTAATTCTTACTAGATTGGGGGTTTTTTTCAAAAAACAGTTACAATGACCTATATGATAGGATTGTGGAGTTGTTTGGGGTTTTCAATTTCACTCATTATATAACACAGATTTTAGAAAACTCGCCATTCTCCTCGTCCTTAATAGCGAAGTTTATCTTATACTCAACTCCTTGAAAATTTCTTTTAGTGTGAAAAATACTAGTCTCAAATTTTATCAATCAAACTTTTTATATATGTATCTAAGCGCTCTTCCATCATCTCATCCGTTAGACCTTTAACTCCAAATGCTTCCCAACCTGGATATACCTCTGCACCGCCTCCATCCAATAAGGATAAAATATCCCAATACACATTATACGTATAGGTTTCAGCTAGCGATAAATAGGAGGACAAGAATTGATCCGCAACTTGAACACCGTACAATTCAGCTAGATTCAATCGACAATGACCGACGTCAATTCCTGCTGGCCCATAACAGGCATTAACCCAATCCACTACTCCACTGACTTTATTATTTTTCCATAACACATTTGTAGGATGGTAGTCACGATGGATAAATTGTTTACTAGATGCTGGCTTTGGACCTTCCAAAATATCAATTGCTCTTTGCCATAGCTTAGGAACTTTTGACCAGCTAGGCACTTCATATGTTGGTACATCATTATAAGTATAATAAGTCCACTGGAAATCCGTTGCCTCTACAGCATGAATCTTTGTGAGCGTGTGGGCTAATTCATATACCCAATGATCCATATCCCTTGGCACGATATCAACATCTCCGTCAAGCTTTGTCATAAGGACGAGCGGGTTCCCACACACATAACCCTTCCCATCAAAGGCAATAATACTAGGTGTTGCCACCCCAACTCCCTCCGCTAAACGAAGACTTTCTGCTTCATGTATCGCTAAATCGGGTTCTTCTTGTAACCATTCCTTATTATCAAACTGACGTAACACAACATGATAATTAGAATAGTTATCCTCAAGTGAAATGCTATGCAGTGTGGACGAAGTACTCCCTTTCAACTGCTCAACCGAATTAATAATAGCAGAAGGACTCACAGCATCCGTAATCCACGCTATAACTTTGTTTGAAAGCTTTTCTTCACTTTGTTTCATAAAAATTCAACCTTTCCATCAGTTCCAATTGTTGATAGTAGCATTATATCACTTCTAGCTTATATAATTGAATCAAAGGGGGAATCACCATGACAATAAAGCCAAGTAAAGAAGTCGAACAATTCATCAATAATTTATCATCACCAATCAAGGAAATTACTGTCCGATTAAGAGAAATTGTTTTTGAAACATCACCTGATATTCAGGAAGAAATCAAATGGGGAAAACCGTGCTATATCGAAAATGGCATGATCTGCTATATTCAGACTGCCAAAAGCCATGTGAACTTTGGTTTTTATTTTGGAGCTACGCTTACTGATAAAGACAGCCTTCTTGAGGGTACTGGTAAAAAGATGCGCCATATTAAAATTAAAAAGATTGAGGATATTCAACAGGATCAATATAGCGCACTAATCCAAGAAGCCATCGAACTGGAGACATGAATAAATTCGTTCCAGTTTCTTGCTTTTCCGATTAACTATTCATTTCTCATCCTAAATACCTTCATCCATAACCTCTACAAGAATCACCTTTCTTCACTTCGATATTTACACGTGTACTAAACCATAATACCAACAATCATACTATTAGAACCACTTCATTATAAATGACCTCAACTGTTTATTCCCCTTTCTTTTAGGTAATTAGTAGGAATACATAAGTCGGTATTTATTAAATTATATTTTACTTTCAGTGATCTGAATTCGCTTTTCACTCGTTTACTTAATGAAAAGGAGGTGGCACGCATTGAAAAACGTTCAAAAAATTATTCGTATCGCTATCTTAATCTTATTCTCACTTACAATCACTATCCCATCAACAGTAGAGGCACATACCTCCTTAGTTGAAACAACACCTGCAGCGGATAGTCATTTGGAAGAAACCCCTGAAACGGTTACATTGACATTCAGTTCAACAATAGCACCTAACCTTTCTTCCGTAACCATTTCGGACCAGAACGATGAGCAAGTAGAGGGTACAACAGAAACAATAAGTGACGATCAAAAAAGCATTTTGCTGCAGTTACCCGAACTGGCGTCTGGTAATTATAAAGTAAACTACAAAGTTGTTTCTACAGACGGCCACCCCGTAGAAGGAACATACAACTTCACATTAAATCTTCCAGAACCTGTGAAAAGTAAAGACGATTCCAAAAATGAAATGGAACAACAAGAAATAGATCCATATACGATTACAGTTGAGGATAAACAATTAACAAAAGCACCAACACAAGTATCTAACGCGGAGCCGCAACATGATCACGAAACGTCAACCTACCTCATTCGCTTACTATATTACTTTTCTATTCTAGCTCTTGCTGGTTGGGTGTTTTGGGGAACCGCATCATCTATTCTTTCTACATCTGCAAAGACTTCTTATCTAAAAGGATCTATGGTATTACGTTTTTTTCTTTTAGTCATGTTACTTGGATATGGTTACCTAGAGTTTAATAGCTTGATAACCAGGATGGATGATCTACAATCACTTCTTTTCCAAACAGTATTCGGATTTGCATGGTTGCTCATGTTTGCAGTAAGCATACTAGGGTTTTTCATCTTACATCATTCACGAATCATTGATAGTTTTTGGATTATTTTACTACTCATCGGTGAAGTCTTATCAGGCCATGCCATTACGTATGAACCTTTATTCATCACTACAATTCTAGATATGATTCACCTGATTGCTGCTGCAATTTGGATCGGGGGATTACTACTAATCGTTACTTTTTGGAAAAATCATGTTGAATTTGTTAAAGAATTTTTGCCAGTATTTTCAAAGTACGCATTGATTAGTATCATCACACTCACTATTACAGGCAGTTTGATGACGATAATTTTTTTACCTGATTTATCATTACTATGGGAAACGCTTTGGGGCAAAGTATTATTATTAAAAATAGCCGCAGTATTGTCAGTAATCATACTTGGAACTTTCGTGCGTAAAGCATTGAAAAGTAAAGAACATACAAAACTGAAGCACCTTGTAGAATGGGATTTTTCATTAATGATAGGGATTGTTCTATTAGTAAGTATTTTAACCTTTATCAGCCCTAAACCAGAAACTAGTCCAGCAAGTACTGAAGCAGTGACAACCACTGCTGTAGTTAATGCAGATGTTGAACCAGGTAGTCCAAGTATTCTAAAAAACTTACGTGTAACACTTGATATGAACGGACAGGAGTTAGATCCAGGTAATATCTCATTAACGGTAAGCCCAGTTGATAAAGCAGATAAAACCGTTAAAATACCGTTGACGATGAATGAAAAGAAAGACGATAAAATTACTTTCCAGGCAAAAAGTAAAATTGAGCTAGAGACAGGGAGATGGGAGTCTACAATAACCATTGAAGATCAAAAAGAATCAGAAAAACTATTCACCGATACATTTACCATTAAGTCAATTAAAAACTAATTATAGAAGGATTAGGAATCCACAATTTGGGTAATATCCAATTAATAAGAAAGTAAAATTAAAGAAATCATTAAAATCTGAAGGGAGTGATAAAAAACTAATTTTCATTGGTGTCATTAAAAAAATATCCGTATCTTGGAATTCAACAGAACTATTAAAAAACAAAATTAAAAGGAGGAATTACAGTGGCTTCAAAATTCGCAAAAATACTCGGTATTATTTTTATCATCTTAGGAATCGTAGGATTTTTCTTACCTATGGAAAACATCTTTGACTTAACAGTTGCACATAACATTGTTCACTTGCTTTCAGGTGTTATCGCGTTAGCAGTTAGCAGTAGTGAAGCGAAAAGTGCTATATATGCAAAAGTCTTTGGTATTGTCTATCTTTTAGTAGCAGTAATTGGATTATTCGTAACAGAAATCGCTGGACTTGTACTTTTGCCAGCAGATAACGTACTTCACTTTATCATTGCATTTGCATCTATTTATGTAGGTTTTGCTTCACCAGCTGGAAAAGCACAAAGAAAAGCAGCATAAAAACAATAAGAAAAGCGCAAGGGCCTTGAAAGACACGGCAAGCATAAGCAGAGCGGTGCAGTGTGAGTGCTTTGCTCGCGGGAAAGCGAACTGGCTTATGTCTCGAGTGTCTAGGCGCTGGAGATAGACAGATAAACAACAAAACTCTATTACTTTCCTTGCTTTATATAAAGGCCCAAGCAGCTTTTTGCTAGGGCCTTTATTCGTTTTTCCTTTCAAGCAAGGTAATATATATACTAGGAGCAATTAACATTTCTTGATAGGATTCAAAGCCAAACTGTTTATAAAACGTTATTGCTGGAATGTTTTTTGAACCAGTGCTCACTGTGAAGCGGTTCATTTCGTCATTTTCGCTCAATACAAATCCCAACAAACTGCTCGCAATTCCTTTTCGGAAATAATTGGGGTGAACAACTAACCTACAAATGTCTATTTCATTATCCTTTGCTTCATAGGAAAGAAACCCTACCAACGATCCTTCCCATCTGTAACCAAGAAAGGTTTCCGTGCATGCTCTAATTGATTCAGGTGTATCCTTCAGCTGAGGAATCCCATCAAATTCAATTAACTCCGCTTCCACTTGGTATGCTAGTAGTTGAATTTCTAAAATACTTTTTATTTCCGTTTCATCATGTAAATCCAGATTACTAATCATATCTTTGTTTCTCCTTGTTTTATAAGTTGATATTAGGTTATATGATATATATAGAAAATAAAAGAGGAGTTTTACCTTATGCACCCAAACATTAAAGCATTTGTATTCGATGTATATGGAACATTATTTGATGTTCATTCTGTAATGGAGAAATGTAATCATTTTTTTCCAGGAAAAGGCGATAAAATCAGTCAAACTTGGAGAAAGAAGCAACTGGAGTATGCCAACTTGCGTGAAATTATGGGGAACTATGAAACGTTTTTCTCAATCACGAAAGATTCACTCCGATATGCTGTTGCGAACCAAGGTGAAAAACTGGATGCAAATACAGAAGATGCTCTACTAAAAGAATACCTTCAGCTATCTGTCTATGAAGAAGCGGAATCTGTGTTACAAAAGCTTACGGACAAACAGCTGGCAGTTTTTTCAAATGGTTCACATGATATGCTGGATCCATTAATTGAAGGATCAAAGCTTCAAAATTACCTAAACCATATTATCAGCATCGACGAAATAAAGTCCTTTAAACCTTCACCAAAATCTTACGAGTATGCAAGCAACAAATTGAAGGTTAAACCAGAAGAAGTACTATTCATGTCTTCCAACGGCTGGGATATTTCGGGCGCTAAGAACTTTGGCTTTTATACGGCATGGATTAACCGGCAGGAATCACCAGTAGAAGGTCTAAATCTGGAACCGGATAAAATATACAGTGACTTAACCGGAATTTTAGAATGGAAATAGGAAAGTGGCAGTGATTACGCTGCCACTTTCCTTCATTTTACTTTCTGTTATCCGCATAAATGGCCATCGCGTCACGCATAAATACTGCCAATCCATCCCCATATTCATCAATATTTTTTGTGAAACGATCATCCTCCACATACATTTGGCCAAGACCCTTGAAAGCGTCCAGCGAATAGACTCCGACCTTATTCAAATAAATATACCACTCGGCAATACCTCCCTGGGCCGCGTTGGACTCAGGCTGTTGATGACGTAACGTAGCTAGCCTTTTATAAATAGCATCAAATTCTTCGCCTAGTTCTTTTTGTTGAACTTTTGACATTTTTCCCAGCTTTTCATTTGAATCATCTACTGCCTCATCACCCCAACGCTCACGTGCTTCCTGCTCATAAGGGTTGTGGCTGAAATCAAAGCCCTCAAATTTTTCTTTTTCACTCATGGTTATTTCTCCTTTCGTGTTTTGAATTGTTTTGTCAATCATCGAAATCATACTATCCATTCTCCGTCTTTTTTCCAGAAGCATATTTCGTTGCACCTCTAATGCTTCGTTTTGGTCAAAGCTGGGACTAGCCATGATTTCCTTAATCTTTTTCAAAGGGAAGCCGAGCTCTTTAAAAAATAAAATTTGCTGTAGGGTTGCGAGTTCATTTTTTGAGTATATTCGATAGCCTGATTCCGTTGTATCATTCGGTATCAATAACCCTATTTCATCATAATGATGTAGGGTGCGCACACTAATCCCGACTAAATCCGCAACTTCTTTGACTTTCATAGGTAACAACCTCCCTTTAATTACTACTTTAAGGTATCACGTAACGTTAGAGTCAAGAACAAAAATAAAACCCATTATAAAAATGAGTTTTATTTCTTCTTATTCCTTTACTTCTTCTTTTGGCTCGGCACGGTACACAAAAAAGGAAACAATTAAAGCAACAATTGTAAATCCTAATGCAATTAGATACACTAATTCAACACCTGATACCATCGCTTTGTTTACTGTAAACGGATCATTCGGGGTAGCCGCTTTATCTAGCACACTGCTTTTCTTTGCATTCATAATACTTATAAAAGCTGAAACTCCGATCGCACCTGCCACAGGTTGTAATGTTGTCATAACTGCTGTCCCATGTGGGTATAACTGTTTCGGTAATTGGTTTAGGCCGTTTGTTTCTGCTGGCATCATAATCGCTGAAACGGAGACCATCAACAAAATATAACTTACAACTATAACCCAAATGGGCGTATTGATATCCAATCTAGTCATGACAAACATGGTTCCACAAAGAAGAATACTGGCTGGGATCATTAAAACCCTAGGGCCGACTTTATCAAATAGTCTCCCCATAACTGGTGACAAAAGCCCATTCAATAAACTACCTGGCAACAAAACTAACCCCGCTGTTGCTGCTGTCAATGCTAATGGGCCTTGCATGTATATTGGTAAAATAATCTCTGAAGCAAACATCGCCATTATAATAATAAAAAACATCACTACACCAAGCGTATACATTGGGAATTTAAACACCCTTAGATCGAGCAAAGGTTCTTCCAGTTTAAATTGCCTGAATGAAAAGAATAGTAACGCAATAATTCCGATTGAAATAGGCATATAAGCAACAGGGCTTAAAAAGCCATCCTCACTACCTCCAGCGGAACTAAACCCAAAAACTACTCCACCAAATCCAGCCGTTGAAAATATAATTGATAGAACATCTACCTTTGGTTTTGTAACTTCTGAAACATTAATTAGGTATTTATAAGCAAAAACTATTGAAAATAAAGCAAATGGAATTACCGTTATAAAAAGGTAGCGCCATCCTAAATGTTCCACAATAACCCCTGATAAAGTTGGTCCAATTGCCGGAGCAAACATGATGACAAGGCCTACTATTCCCATCACCGCTCCACGCCTGCGTGGTGGATAAATTAACAAAAACGTATTAAAAATAATTGGAATCAATAATCCTGTTCCTACAGCTTGCAACAGTCGACCGGCAAGTAATATAGAAAAGGTTGGTGCAACTGAACAAATTGCTGTTCCAATTGTAAAGACTGTCATCGTACCCAAAAACATTTGTCTGGTTGTAAACCATTGTAATAATACGGCGGACATTGGTATAACAATACCCATTACAAGCATAAATCCAGTCGCAATCCACTGCACCGTTGTAACCGAAATGCTAAATTCCTCCATCAAAGTTGTTAAGGCAATATTTAAAAGTGTCTCATTTAATATTGCAAAAAAGGCGCCGATGATTAACGACAGCATAATTGGCATCACTTTGCCATTCGGATCTTCAGCTAAATATTCATATTTCTTTTCTCCCGTATCACTATCCATGAAGTTAAGTCTCCTTTAGTTATCTTATACCATATTATATGATGCCTGGGACTGTTGAAAACTTACTTTTTTATCGCTTCAACAGTAATGGATTGGTTTACATTCGTCGGGTATTGTCCGTAATTACAGTTTGATGAAATCACTAGATTAGCGAACCCAATTCCTTTATCGATTAATGTTAACTCTTCTTCTCCAAAATTCGATTCACTAAAGGATCGACCGATTGGCTTACCTAGCTCATATACTTCTGCCGATAAACTTCCATAGAAATTCAACATTTCATTTTCCCCACACTTCTAACCGTTTTATTATTATACCATTTTTTTCACATAACGGTCTTTCAGAAAATATGAAATATCATTCCCACTCTAGATAAATAACCATATAGTGTAAGGAAGACTTTTCAGGAGGAATGAATAATGAATTATAAAAAAAACCCAACCGATCACGAAAGGCAGTTCAACTTACCAGACTTTATATCTGACTTCCTTCCAGGTATTCCTGGCGGAGGACAGCCTGGAATACCTGGAGGGGGGCAACCTGGCTTTCCATTCCAAGGCGGAGGACAATCAGTTGGTGCTCCCAGCACCCCGCCACCATCTTTCACTCCAACACAGCAACAATTTCAAATTTATGCTGTAGATCCAGGTGCCATCCAAGGTTGCCTTTATCGTTTCACCTACGTTTGGTTAAATTGGGACTCTTTTTGGTTTTTCCCAGTGTTTGTTGGTAGGCAGTCCATTTCGGGATTCAGATGGAGCGGCTACAGATGGGTATATTATGGAGTTGATTTAGACAGAGTCCAATCGTTCCAGTGCTACTAACATTAAGAATGGAGGGGTAGAAGATGCAACATTTCGTTTTACTTTATTTAGCTTGTATTCTTGCCGGATTTGCACTAGCTAATCTTCCAACTTCAGCTTTCGTTACAGCTGGAATAGCAGGATTTTTTGAGATAGTTGGTGGAATAGCCATAATCGTATTCGGATTAGTGCTATTATATCTTGGAATAAGAGCATTGCTTGGAAAATAAATTTATCAAAAAATTCAGATCAATTTAGCGGGTTCTGTTTCCTATCACAAACTTAAAATGTAATGTAAAATGATCATCAACCTGTATGCTAATTGATGGTCATTTTTTGTTGATGAAATGGTGTTTTCGATTAAATATCTATTAAGATTATAAGTTAATTTATGCCCGAAATTGTTGGCTAACAATAGATTTACAAGATATTCTGAATATTTATGTTAAAATAATGTTTTAGGTTTGGGTATGTTTAAAAATCAGCACGGGTCTCTGAGCAGAATGATTCCGTGCTGATTCCCCGTACTTTTAGTTTACCAATTATTAGGGTTTGTTTATTTTATCATTTTCTAAATCATATACCTCTGCTTGTAACAATCAAAAGCACAGCTCCCTAAGAACTGCGCTTTGATTATTATCTATTCATTTGTTATTTCATCCACAATCGTTTCCACTTCATTGCGGGAAATTTTTTCACGACCACCCTTTAAAGCCTTGAGTGTACGTTTTGCAAGTGCTAATGGAATTCTACAGAACAGCAGAATATTACGGGTTTTGATATCTTTCATGTACTCATCTGCAAGCTGTAAGTTTTGTTCGGTATACCGAAACAAATCATTCGTATCCCAGTCATCTGGAATAAAACTAACGCCACGTTCTTTATCCTCTTGTTGATTGCGCAAAATGTTTACAATTTGTAATCCCCGTCCATATGCAATGGCAAGGTCGCGGTCTGTCTCTGTTCCATCATACCATTCCCATATATCAGAAAGCATGATTCCGACTAATCCTGCAACATAATACGTATAGTCGTCTAAATCTTCCTTGCTTTTTATTTGCCAATCTTTTTCAACCCACTTAGCCATTCCAGCCGCCATAATACTTGTTGAATCCGTTATTTTACCAACTATTTCTTTAGGGCAAAACGCAATCCAGTCACCAAGCCGTACTGTCACTTCTGGTAATAGATTTTTATATGGTTCAATAAGTTCAAGATACGCATTATTATCAAATTCATTCTTTAAAAGATTACTGGTTGTTCGCAACAATTGCTGTTTCGTTTCAGGTTTCAACATTTCGTGATCTTCTATTTCATCAATTGCCCGCATACACAAATACGCAGAACCTACCGTTTCTTTTAAAGTAGGTTTTAAAAGACTAATCGGTATGTAAAATGTTCTACTTGTAAGCTTTAAAATGTGCATTGCTTCTTTTTGCAATTTTGTTCCGTTTCTCAACTTTTTTATCCTCCTTCGTAAACTACGAGGTATAAATAAGTATAACAAAAAATGCAATTAATTTATATCTCCAAATTAAAATCTCTACTTTTTAACTTTCGGTTTTACTTGTTCCCTTTCCCACACAATACCTTGTTCAAGTGCCATTTTTTTTGCTATTTTCGATGCTGACCAAAGAGGTGCCAGTAATAGCAGGGAAACTGGAACCGCTGTGATAACGATAGAATTTTGGATTGAAGTAATACTATCCTCACCGATCGTAAGTATCATTATTGTAGTTAAGCCAAATATCAATGCCCAGAAAACCCGTAACCATCGTTGTGGATGGTCATTCCCTGTTAAACTAGCCGCAACTGTATATGACATTGTATCTGTTGTTGTTGCAACAAAAATGACAGATACGAATAAAAATGCTACTGCTAAGGCAACACCAAATGGAAGTTGATCCATAATCGCCATTACTGCGGCTGGCATTCCCGCTTCACTTAATGCAGTGGAAATAGAACCAGGATTTTCAATTTCAAAAAACACACCTGTACCACCAACGATAGCGAACCAGAAGTTACTAACTAATGGAGCTACAATTGATACGGCAATAATTAATTCTTTAATCGTTCTCCCGCGAGATATTCGACTTATAAAGATGATTAGCATTGGAGCATAGCCGATAAACCATCCCCAGAAAAATATAGTCCATGATCCAAGCCATGCACCATCCCCACGGTATAAAGTCATCGTAAAGAAGTTTTGCAAACGGAAACCTGTACCACCAAGAAACGCATCAAAAATAAATAGTGTTGGCCCTATAATAAGTATGATGGCTGCTAGTAGCATAGTGAATCCGATATTTATCCGGCTTAAGAAAAGAATCCCTCTGTCTACCCCTGTGGCAGCAGAAATTGCAGCAATAGTTACAAGTACAAGGATAACAATAATACTTACTGTTATTGTGTTAGGAATTCCAAATAAATAATTAAGCCCATAGGATATTTGTAATCCGAGAAATCCAAGCGGCCCTAATGTACCAGCCACAGTTGCTACAATAGAAACAATGTCAGCTGTTGACCCTAGCACACTTTTTTTAAATATTTTTTTACCAAAAATCGGATATAGTAATGCCCTTGGTCGTAAAGGATACCCTTTACTATAATGAACATACATCATCACGATTGTAGCAAGGGTTCCTAAAATCGCCCATGCTAGAAAGCCCCAGTGCAAAAATGCTTGTGCAAATGCCGCTGGAACATTACCTGACTTACCACCAAACAATGGAGGAGTGGCCATGTAATGGTACATTGGTTCAGCTGCTGCCCAAAAAACACCACCACTTGCTAGCAATGTACAAAGTATCATAGCAACCCATTTATAATAACTGTATTTAGGTTCTTCTTGATTACCTAAACGAACCTTACCATATTTTGAAAATGCTAAGCCTAGCCCAATTACAAAGTTTCCAAGTAATAATAATTGCCAATACGCTCCAAATAAATCAGCTGATAAACCAAATAGTTTTGTAATCGCATCATCAACCATAGCGCTATTAATATATGACAAGATAATAAACAAAATTAAAAATCCACCGCTTACTATAAATACTGTCCAATCCAATTTATATTTCTTTTTATCTGGCACCTTTTTCCTCCTAATTGTTTAGGAACAAGTGTTCAATGGAAATATTTGGTACGAGTTGCACTAACTTTAACCAAAAATCCATCAGCTTGCTCGTTTGAATTACATAACTTTTTATTATAGAGATGATCAATTGCTACGTCAATTATTTACCCAACCACAATACGATTCTGAAGGAAAACAATTAATTAAGCTTCTACTGTATTTATATTTTCCACACATAGCTTGATGTATGCGATAAATCTGTTCATATGTAAATAAGCTATCCGACTAAGTTGCTACTTAACTTAGTCAGATAGCTAACCATAAATTTATTTAATTAAATTTTCCGAAGTCATGTATTTAGATAGTGCTTGCTGCATCGTACTATACGTTTTCACTTCTGAAAAATTAATACCTAACGTTACCATCGTTTGTGCAACCTCTGGACGGATACCAACTAGAACTGCCTTTACCCCTACTAATTCAAGTGATTGAATAATTTTAAATATATAATTTGCTACCATCGTGTCCACAACTGCTACACCAGAGAGGTCAATAAATAAATGAGTTAAATCCTGTTTAGCTGATTCTCGTAATGCGGTTTGCAATAAGACATCAGCACGGTCTGTATCAATTCCGCCGATAATTGGTAACACAGCAATACCTTCAAGTATTGGAACTACAGGAGCAGATAAGGTTAAGAAGTTTTCCTGTGCCTGGTCTAATACTTCCTTGTATGACTTAACATACGCTGTACTGTAGGCATAAACGGCTTGGTCAAGAAGTGGGTCAATTTTTCGAGCTACTTCAAAAACAGTTTCTATCGACACCTTATTTGCAACTACAATCGTTTCTATATTTCCCCATAATATTTGACGGATATTTGAAGTGCTTTTTAGTGAGTCATCCAGGGCAACGCCATAATTTATGGCTTGTTCACCGGTCATTATCCCCCATTTAGTAATCCGATCTGTGACAGTTTCAGTACTTTGGCTAAATGAATCAGCTATTATTTGAATAATCTCCGCACGAATTTCAAGTGCTTTTTCTGTATCATTGTCCCGATTTTCAGCCATTTCACGTGAAATATCATACTTCCGTTCTTCAATTTTATTCCCTAACAATTTCGTTTCTTCAATTAAAGATTGACCATTTAACGACATAACTACGCCACCTTATAATTCCTATTACGTATATTATACTACATATAAAAATTTTTTGACTACTAACTTCTTGATGCCCAGCATTGTGTTATTATTTTCAAATCCTTACAAAGGAGTTATTTTCATATATACTACCATTAAGAAGGAAATAAGTTTAAATTATTGAAAGGTGGTATTTACGTGACAGAACAATATAAAAAAAATGAGGAATTACCTCCAAAAACATGTTCTATTGAGCGACTAGTTACTGTTTCGCAAGATATAGAAAAGGTCATTAAAGGTCAAAAAACAGCTACCCGCAGAAATGGGAGATATGCGGATATCGGTGAAATTATGGAATTAGAAGATCATCAATTTGTAGTCAGAAACGTCTATACACAAACACTTGGTGAGTTAACTGATGGAGATGCTAAGCAAGAAGGATATAAAAATGTGAAAGAATATAAACAATCCATTTTGTCATCACATCCTGGTATGCCATGGTCATCCGAAATGAAAGTATGGGTTCATGAATTTGTTCCAATTAAAGAACAAAAATAAAAATAAAATTTTTTTATTTTTGATGCTATCTTGTTCGCTTGTGACAATCTTCATACAGTATAGTCACTGGAAAACCTTATCCATTCTTGGAAATATGGTGATAAGGTTTTCTTAACAACAATAAGAAAAGCTCAGGGTGCCTTGAAAGACACGACAAGCATAAGCAGAGCGGTGCAGTGTGGGTGCTTTGCCCGCGCGTAAGCGAACTGCTTATGCTTGTCGTGTCTAGGCACTGAAGCTAGACAGTTATTCGGCAAAATTTTATACTTTCTTGGCCGTTAAGAAAATTGGCATTTTTTTAGTGAAGATACTCAATAAATTCAATCAGCGGCGGGAAATGCAAATGATTTTATTAAGCAAAGCGAGCCACGTTTAAACCCCAACAATTATACTCCGCCGCTCCATCTGTACAACATCCCGCCAGATACCATCCATCTGACCAACACGTTCTTGCGTTCCCAGTACCCGGAAATCAAACTTTTCATGTAACGCAATACTTGCTTTATTTTCAGGGAAAATACCTGATTTCAACATCCAAAAACCTTCATATTCACTGGTTTCTATTATTGAAGATAGAAGTTTACTACCCAGTCCTCTTCCCGCACTAGCAAGTCGCAAATAGATGCTTACTTCCGCCACGCCAACATAAGCTCGTCGCGCGGAAGTAGGAGTTAGCGCCGCCCAACCAATCACCTGATCTCCTACGCGAGCTACCAGCCTGCATGATGAAATATGATCACGATTCCAAGCTTCCCATGTGGGAGCCTTTGTTTCAAATGTAGCATTTTTTGTTTCAATTCCTTCTTGGAAAATATCCAAGACTTGCGCTGAATCTTTATCATGCATCGTATCTATCAAAATTGTGTCCATCATAATCTCCTTATAAAAACTCGGTATAGAATCTTTTATAATTTCTTTCATTGTAACAATATCGGTATTCCAACTGCACCTGTAATGATTACTAGCATTATAATCCATGATAATGGGTGCGCCCAGTTATTTGTCCAGCCAACTCCAAACCGTTTTTCTAAAAATATAGAGGGGTCATTTTTATTGAAGTAAAACATCCCTAATTTCCAGTAGAGATCATCATCGCGATCAATTACTTTTCCATTTTGCCCCGTACTTGTTTTGATGCGACTGCCACCTTGCCCTGTCGTAATCGAAAGAACGATAGCCCCGACCGTTACACCAATCCCTAAGACAAGTGGAGCAATTACTAATAGCTGTTGGTTAATCGTAAAGATAAAAGAAAGTTGTGTAAAGGAAAACAAGAGTGTTAACGCAATCCCTGTAATAATAATATATGCAGACCACCTACGTCTAAAAATAACGTTTCTGCGCATAGACTCTTTTGGATTTTCAGCATTTACCTGTTGTTTTGATTTGCCAATTACTGTATTTATAAAGATGAAAAGCAATGTTAGATAAACCTGCATAATCGGCATAATCATTAACGTGCGATATGATTTTTCTGACCAGTTCGTCACATTTCCATCGAAGTCATATTGCATCGGAATTTGATCAGGTATTCGATTATAGAACCGAAACGTAATAAACATAGATGCGAAAGCAATAATAAACGAAATAATAAACCATAGATTGGAGTGAATAAGTTTTTCATCACGAAAACGTGTATTCACTACGACCAACTGCGACTTTTCTTCTGACCAATTTTTTTGATCCTTTAAGCGCTTCATAGCACGATGGAATTTAAGATAAATTAAAAAGCTTCCTATAATAAATAATGCAATTACAACAGAGAACAAGATACTCATCATTTCCTCGTTTTCAAAAAAAGATCCCATTATAAGAAAAACAACCGTAACTAGAAGACCTAATACCCCTGTTAATTTTGCGTACTGTTCACGCATTGATTTTAACCCTTCGCTATAATAAACCTCTTCAGGTATCGAAACACCAAAACTTTCTGTCCTTCTCGTCCAATATGGAATAAACATGAGTGAAATAAACACTGGAAGCATAGTCACCAAAAGTAAAATAATCATCATTGCATTCATTTAATTGCCCCTTTCTCCGTCTTTAAATTCATTAAACAATCGCTTACATAACTGTAAAAATTCTTCTTCGCTTACGTTTCTGCAAACAGATTCTGCAACCAAAGGATGTAATGTGTTTTTAAGCTCATCCATGTATGCTTCGTCTGCTTTTGTTACCCCATCAGGATTAACCACAACACCCTTTTGTCGATGGATTAAAATAAATCCTTCTTGCTTTAGTTGTTGATAGGCCTTATTTACTGTATGAAGATTTATTCCGATATCTGCTGCGAGTGACCTTACTGATGGCAGTCCTTCTCCTGGTATTATTTCTTTTTTCGCTATTCCAGCTATTATTTGGTATTTTAACTGCGTGTAAATGGGTTGTGTTGATTCTAAATCAAGATTGATATACACATTGAATCACCTTCTACTTTAATTTGTATGCCTGTTATATACATTGTATAACAGTTATTACAAACAATCAAGTGCCAACATAAAAAAATAACAGAAAATTGTAAAGAGAAGAAAACAAAGCAATTGATTTAATTCATAGTTTTCTGGTATGATTACTTTAATTGAATATTCTTATGAAGAGAGGTGGAGGGAATGGCCCGATGAAACCCAGCAACCCTTTGAAGCTTTTTCAAAAAGGTGCTAATTCCAGCAGACAGTAATTCTGACAGATAAGATGAGGCTTTATTCTAACTTCTTCTTACTTGAAGAAGTTTTTTTACTTTAAGACTATTTTCTTATAGTTTGTTGCTCATACCACCGAAGTTGATAAAAACTACGACATAACATACCGTTCCGGAAATACATTACGATGTAACTGCAGATTGTTTTCCGCTGCGGACCGTTGCTTTCCGCGGGCACGGCTTCAGCCTCCTCGGAAGAAAACCACTTCCTGCGGGGTCTTCAGACTCGTGCTGGTCCCGCAGGAGTCAACGGTCCTCCGCTCCAAACAACTTCCATAAATTGCTGGCTGCCTGTGTGATATAAACAATCAAATAAATTGAAATTGTTAAGCTCAACCCTAGTGAAGGAAATCCACGTAGACTCCTGCGGGAACAGCGAAGACGATGAGACCCCGCAGTGAGCGGTCTTTGCGATCGAGGAGGCTCATCGCGAGCCCGCGGAAAGCGTAGTGTTTTTCCGCAGCGGTTGCAGGGCACCAAACATGATTTTTAGTTACGTCGTAGTTTATAGGCTTTGTGTTAAAAACAGCAATCTCTTAGAAAACAGCCTACTTTGAAAACAGGGGGAAAATATAGATGAAATATGGATTTTGGTTACCTATTTTTGGTGGATGGTTACGAAATGTGGAGGATGAAAATATGCCTCCAACTTTTGATTATGCTAAACAGGTAGTTCAATCATCAGAGAAATGGGGATATGACACGACTTTAATCGCAGAATTGTATTTAAATGATATAAAAGGGATTGAACATGATTCCATAGAGGCATGGTCTACAGCGGCAGCACTTGCAGCTGTTACGGAAAAAATTGAAATTATGGCTGCTGTAAGACCAGTGTTCCATAATCCAGCTGTCACCGCAAAAATGGCAGCCAACATTGATCACATTTCAGGTGGTCGTTTCACGTTAAATGTTGTTTCCGGTTGGTGGGAGGAAGAAGCACGCCAATACGAGGGTGACTTCACGGAACACGATGAACGGTATCAACGAACAGAAGAATTTTTAGACGTATTAAAAGGTATGTGGACGGAAAAAACATTTAACTATAAAGGAAAGTTCTATGAAGTTACGAATGCTCACTTGGAACCAAAACCAGTTCAACGCCCGAATCCTATTTTATATGCAGGTGGAGAAAGTGAACGTGGGAAACAAGTTATCGTCAATTCGTGCGATGCATTTGTTATGCACGGTGGAACAGTTGAAGAGATCAAGACTAAGGTTGAAAATATGAAAAAACTCCGCGCCGAAACTGGAAAACCACCATTACAATCATTTGGGTTGGCTGCTTATATTATCTGTCGTGATACTGAAGAAGAGGTAGTTGAAGAATGGAAGCGAATTACAGATGTAAAAGACACGAGCGGATACGCGGGATATGAAGACTTTGTTGGTAAATCACAACTTGAGCAACAAGTAAAACTGAATGATTATTCCGTCTCAAACAGAGGATTGCGCCCAAACTTAATGGGTACACCGGAACAAATCGCTGATCGCATTATCGATTTTGAAAATGTTGGTGTAGATCTTTTACTCCTTCAGTTTTCTCCACAATTAGAAGAAATGGAACGATTCTCGAGAAAAGTAATGCCATTAGTAGAAGAAAAGCGTAAAGCTATAAAATAGGAGGTACTATTATGACCGAAAAAATTTATGTTATTCATGAAAATAATGAATGGACAGCACATTTAATTAATAGATTGGAAGAATTAAATCTACCTTATGAGGAATGGCATTTAGATGAGGGTACTGTTGATTTGTCTAAGGTTCCACCCGAGGGTGTTTTTTACAGCAGAATGAGTGCGTCATCTCATACACGTGGTAATAGATTTGCGCCAGAATTAACGGAAGCCGTGTTAGCATGGCTTGAACGTCATGGTCGTAAAGTAGTGAACGGTAGTCGTGCACTACGACTGGAAGTAAGCAAGGTAAACCAATATATGGCATTGGATATTGCTGGTGTTCGCACACCGAAAACGATTGCTGCTGTCGGGAAAGATCAAATTATCCAGGCAGCTAAAGAGTTAAATTTAACTTCCTATATTACAAAACATAATCGTGCGGGAAAAGGACTGGGTGTACAATTATTTCATTCAATTGAGGCATTACAGGAATACCTTGATGGCCCATCATTTGATCCTTCAATCGACGGTATCACGCTTATTCAGGAATATATTCAAGCACCCGAACCATATATAACACGCTGTGAGTTTGTTGGCGGAAAGTTTGTTTATGCTGTACGTGTTGATACATCGGAAGGCTTTGAACTTTGCCCGGCTGATGCATGCAAAATTGATGATTTATATTGTCCAGTTGGAGAAGAAGTACCTGAGAAGCCAAAGTTTCAGGTAGTAGAAGGATTTCGGGATCCAATTATTGAAAAATATGAGGAGTTTCTAAAAAATAATGATATCCAAGTAGCTGGTATTGAATTCATCTACGACCAAGATGGTGAGATTTTCACCTATGATGTCAACACAAACACAAATTACAACTCCGACGCGGAAGCACAAGCTGATAAATATGGAATGCTTGAACTGGCTAAATATTTGGGTAATCAGTTGAGCATAGTAAATCAATAATAGCTAACCCCCTACTTCTCTTGTTAAGATGTAGGGGGTTTTTTCTATCCAATTTTCTATCCTATGATAAACTTGATGAAAGACTTTTAAAAACAGGGTAATAAATAACAGATTATAGGCACGGTAACGAATGGGAATACTGGACATATTGTCATGCACAAATTAGTTCGTTTCATAAAAGGGGTAATAATGATGGTTAAAGATATTTCATTAACAAAACTATTCGAATTACAAAATAAAGAAAACCATACAGTGATTGATGTGCGTTCACCAAAAGAATTTGAAGAAGCTACGATTCCTGGTAGCATTAACATTCCGATTTTTGATAATGATGAACGCGCTGAAGTAGGAACCATTTATAAACAGGTGGGACCTGAAGCTGCTAAAGAACGCGGATTAGAAATATTTTCAGCAAAACTTCCAGCGTTTATTAAAGCTTTTACTAGTATACAAACATCCAAAACTGTATTTTGTTGGCGTGGTGGCATGCGAAGTAAAACGGCTGCAACGGTCCTTGAATTAATGGGGTCTCACACCTTTCGCTTAAGCGGCGGCATACGGTCATACCGTCAATGGGTTGTTCAAACGTTGGCTACTTATAAAGTAACATCGAAAGCCTATGTTCTGAACGGATACACTGGATCTGGAAAGACTATCCTCTTAGAAATGCTACAGCAAAGTGGCCATCCTGTACTAGATTTAGAGGGAATGGCGAGCCATCGTGGTTCCATTTTTGGTCAAATCGGGCTAAAACAAAGCAACCAGAAGCAGTTTGAGTCCAATTTAGTCGAAAATTTACTGATCCATCAGAAAGCACCCTTCATTTTTATGGAAGGCGAAAGCAAACGGATCGGCAAAGTTACCATTCCTGAATTTTTATACAATCATAAAGAACATGGTACTCAGATTTTTATTAACTTACCTATAGAGGAACGAGTCAAAAATATTTTAGATGACTATCAGCCTTGGAACTTTCCCGAAAAATTTATGGAAGCTTTTCTATTAATTAAAAAACGGATCCATACACCAATTGCTAAAGAAATTCATAAATATTTGACAAATGAGGAATATAGTTCTGCAGTTCAATTATTACTGGAATATTACTATGACCCCAAATATGAATACGCTGCTGACGCTTTCCCGGATGATCAAAAAATTTCAGTGCATGCGCAAACTGTTGAGGAAGCATTTCATAAGATCCAGAACTTGATAAAAGAAGCTGAATTGAACTATATAGAATGAGGTGAACCAGGGATGAAAATATATGTAGACGCGGATGCCTGTCCAGTAAAGGATACCATCATCTCAATAGCTGCTGATGCAACTATTCCTGTGACACTTGTGAAAAGCTTCGCCCATTTTTCTCACGGAGACGATGTTCCCGATGTTGAAACAATCTATGTAGATACAGGTGCAGACTCTGCAGACTTTCGAATCATGCAATTAGCTGAGGAAAGCGACATCGTCATTACACAGGATTATGGATTAGCGTCACTAGCATTAGGAAAAGGATGTATTGTCCTTCATCATAAAGGGTTTGAATATACGCAAGAAAATATTGATAAGCTACTACACACCCGTTATACAAGTGCGATGGCAAGAAAAAGTGGCAAACGCACAAAGGGGCCTAAAGCATTCACAGAAGAAGATCAGCAGAAGTTTAGGGATCTTCTCCTGTGGAAGCTTGAAGAAACACATTAACGTAGAAATAAACCCGTCTATTAACTTTTCATTCACAATCTAAAGATATTTACTTATACTATTGAAAAGTTGCTAAAGTGGTGAATGCTGAATGAAGAAACGAAATCGTTTTATTGTGGCAGTGAGTACTGCGCTTGCGTTAGTTATAATAGGGTTTGGCGTTAAGACGAATACTGATCAAGCAGTGGATCATAATTTAAAAGAAATGTTTAAACCGGAAAAAGAAATCAGTATAGAAATTGAGGGGAAGACAGAAAAAACAGATGTAATACTTGAAGCAAATGAAGAACATCGTTATATCATCTATGTGGATGATTCCAGGTACAAAATGGATAAATCAGAAGAAAGTGATAAAATTGTACTACAAAACAAATTAGAGGATAAATACCCAGAAGTTTCAATGGAAATTATTCAAACTACAAACACAACAATTGAAGAAGAAATGGCTAAAACAGAAAAAGTACTGAAAGAATACGGATTAACCGTTAAAAGAACAGAAGATGTGACGGTTCCAATGGAAGGAAAAGTAGTGAAATACATGACAGAAGGCCCGCAAAATTGGGATAGTCTTGTATATAAATTCTATTTCTTTAAAGCAGATGCGAATGTATTTCTAGTCAAACAAAAATATTTCTTTGCAGCTTCCGAGGGACACGGCGTCCGGTTTGATTCCATGCTTGAAAGTTTCAAAGTTGTAGATCCAATCTAGGCATATGTTCGATAGCGAAAAATTAACCGGTATTAGGTTCAATTATCCTAATACCGGTTAATTTTTATTTAACTGCGCGTTTAATGTGAAACAAAAACCGAGCCTCTTATACCATTCCTGAAACTATGTCAGACGTTTCTGCAAAAAGTACAGGTCATACCCTTTTGGATGGTCATCTAACTTTCCGAAAACTTTATATCCATTTCTCTGATAAAAGCAAGGGGCCTGGAAGCTGAATGAATCTAAATAGATTAATCTACACGCTTTTTCTCTCGCAAAATCTTCTAGCTCTTTTAGTAAGATACTCCCATAACCTTCTTTTCGAAAACGTTTGTCTACCCACAAAAATTCAATATGGATATGATGCCAAAACATATTGGCAGTGATTCCACCAACTATTTCACCATTGTCATCTCGCAAAACAAAGCCAATATCATCATTTGGCGTCTTGATATGTTCTGGGAGTTCTTCCATATTATGCTCAATAACTTTTTTCCTGATGTAGCTAACATCATTCTGATTGAACTGATCTGTTATTTCCATAAGCGGACCCTCTTTCACTGTAGTGGCACTGTCACCACCTGATATTATCCTAATTCATCCATGCATATTAGGAAAGTTTCCCGATATAGGTTAATGCTTCCACGTCTTTTGAGTCTGTACTTCCATCCAATATCTTACGGACATCATTAATGGCGTCCTTCAGACTAACCGCCTCACCCTTTTGACCAGTGAATTCTTCTGCTACGTAAAATGGTTGTGTTAGATAGGCTTCTAATCGCTCACCTCGTTTGAAAGTTGTATTTTCAGACTTCGGAATGCTATCCAGGCCCTTAACATTTACTAATGACCGCAACTCATGGTACCGACGCAACAATTTCTTAGCTCGTTGCTGGGTAGTAAAATGATTCTGATCAATATGAGCGCCTTCTAACACGGATGATGTAGAATAAACTGGATTTACAGCTGGGTATTTATACCTTACGGAAAGATCAGCATCAAATCTCCATAGTGTTTCCAACGGACCATAAGGAAGGTCTTCATCAACAGCTTCTCCTTTGAGGTCAACTAAAAGTGTGGTGACGTTCTGAACACCGATATTTTCTAAACGTTCTTGAACTTCATAAACCTTCCCTGTTAAAACATGACTTCGATCAGCCGCAAAGGCTATTTCCTTATCTTTTCCAGCTGCAGCCATTTTTTCATAGGCATCTTCAATTGATGTTGCAACAATATCCACGTAGTCCAGAATATCGCTGATCTCCGGATAGTCCCCTTCAGGCTTCAATAAAACGGTTATAAAACCATCCTTACGCAAGCGGTAAAATAATTCCGTAACGACTACAAGCTGACCCATACCAGGTCGTGACACCAATCCTACTGTTCCACCTTTAGCCAGTGGTGCAAACAAATCAAGCGCCTTAATTTTGGTTTCAATCATCTCAACCGTCTCCCCTCTAATAATCAATTCATCCAAACTACATTCAGCAAGCGATGCAAGGGCAACTATGGTTCGGACTTCAGATCTACCGACAGGAATTTTACCAGTGCATAAATTTGATACGGTTGCCGGTCGCAAACCAACAGACTTTGCGGCAGTAGTTAAGTTAGGAACACGTCTTCGCAACAAAGATACGTTTAATCTAAGATTCTCCATATCATCCCTCCTTACTTTATATAGTAATATATATTACTCTTAAAGGCAATATTTTGTTACTCTTAAGCGTAAATATAATTACAAAATTATTGTTGGAAGACTACCCTATCACCTTCGATAAAAATAATATTCTGGAAACCGGCATATTATTGTTTACCATAATAAATTGTTACACTGGTTTTCTGATAGAAAAACTAGTGAGGAGAAAACCTTATACCAAATGTCTATTCTGATGAAAAATAAATAAGAAAAACCGGGCATAGACCGCCCGGTCTTTTGCTGTGTTAGAGAACATCCGTTAGCCTGTATTCCTGGCCGTGTATCCCCTTG